>JAHIRI010000072.1 GCA_018818855.1 Patescibacteria group bacterium | reverse complement strand
TTTTTCTTTTTCCCCGGCCACAAGTTCTTTTGGTGCGTTGGCGAGAAATTCTTTATTGGATAATTTATTTTCTAAAACCCCCAAATACTTTTCCGCCTCGGCCAATTCTTTTCCCAAACGCGCTTTTTCTTTAGGAACATCAATCAACCCGGCGAGCGGCAAATAAATTTCCATTCCCTCCACCACTGCTCCGGCCGACCACTCGGGTTTTGTGCCAAATTTTTTTATCACTAAATTTTCTACCCGCGCTAAATTTCTAATAATCCCCGCCTGCTCTTCTAAAAGTTTTGTTTTTGTTCCGCCGTATATCTCGAGCGACACTCTTTTCGCCGGCTCTATCTTATAATCAGCGCGCATGGCACGGATTGTCGTGACAACATTTTTCAAAACCTCAAAATCTTTTTCTGCTTTTTTGTCGGCCAATTTCTTTTCCGCCTTCGGCCACTTAGAAATCATCAATAAATTTTCCCCGAAATTCGGCCACAAGGTTTCTGTAACAAATGGCATAAACGGATGCCAAAGTTTCAAAAGCGAAGCATAGCAATTTTCCAACAACAAATTATTCGGCTGAATTTTATTAATTTCAATATACCAGTCAGCAAATTCATCCCAGGTAAACGCGCGCAATTTCTCTCCGGCTTGGGAAAATTCAAATTTATCAAGATGTTTTGTCACTTCGCCAATCACGTTATTCAGCCGTGACATAATCCATCTTTCTGCGAGCGTTTTTGCAACTATTTTTTTATTACCATTTTCACCTTTTGTTTTTTCTATTACATACCGCCCGATGTTCCACAATTTATTTGTGAAATTTCTGAAGCCGGCGATTTTTTCATCACTCAATTTCATATCATTCCCCGGCGAAGTCCCAAGAACCAAAGAAAGCCGCACCGCGTCCGTGCCATATTTTTCTATCATATCCAGCGGATCAATAATGTTGCCAAGCGACTTACTCATCTTTCTCCCTTTTTCATCACGGATCAAACCATGCAAATATACATTATGAAAAGGAATATCTCCCAACACATAAGTTGTCATCAAAATCATTCTGGCAATCCAGAAAAATAAAATATCGTAGCCGGTTTCCAAAACTGAAGTCGGGTGATAGGTTTTTAAATCTTTTGTTTTTTCCGGCCAGCCCAAAGTTGAAAAAGTCCAAAGCCCGGAAGAAAACCATGTATCTAAAGTATCCGGATCTTGTTTAAGATCTTTCAAGCCACAAGTAGGACAACTAACCGGAGCAAATTTTATCTCCAAAGTTCCGGCCGGTTTTGGATAATCTAATTTTAGAAAATCCCTGTTATCGGAAATATTCTTCTTAAAACCTTGGACCATGCGACACACGTCGCCATGCGTTATAACTAATACTTTTTTCCCGGCATATTTTTTTGTGACCTCTTCTAAAAATTCAAAAACTCTGGATTTAAAACTTTCAAAAGACTCGATTCCTTTCGGGTTTCCGTCCTGCCAGGCTTCAAGATTATTTTTCCGGAAATTATCAAGCTCCATATCAGGCCCGCCCTCGAATTCCCCAACTCCGACCTCACACAATCTCTTATCTTCAATTATCGGCAGATGAAAATATTCATTTATAATTGCCGCCGTTTCTTTTGTTCTTTTGAAATCCGAGCAAAAAATTGCGTCGAAATTTTTATTTTTAATTCCTTCAATAACTTCATGAACTGCTTTTTTGCCGTTTTCAGTCAAACCATTCGTTTGATTGGAAACATCGGAATTTAACTGATTCAAAAAATTACTTCTTGATTCGCCGTGACGCATAAACAAAATTTCCGTTGGTGAAAGATCGGTCACAACCGGCTCATTGCAATTCTCGCAATACCACACCGGAATTCGGTGTCCAAACCAAATCTGGCGGGAAATATTCCAGTCGCGCAGATTATCAATCCAGTGAAAATAAGTTTTACTAAAACGTTCGGGGATTATTTTTATTTTTCCGCCGGCCACTGCTTCGCGCATTAATTTTTTTAAAGTTTTTCCGCCGCGGCGTTTTACTGGTTTATTAACATCCACAAACCATTGTTTTTTAATCTGCGGCTCAATCAATCCCTCTCCGCGCGAATTTATCGCCACGCGATGAACGTAATTTTCATCAATATGATCAACTAAACCTTTGGCGCGAAGCTTTTCTACAATTTTCTCCCGCGCCTCTTCTATTTTCATTCCGGAAAATTCCCCGGCGATCGGAAGCAACTTCCCATCAAAATCAATAATTTGCTCTTTATCCAAATTGTGCCGCTCGGCAATTTCAAAATCAATCGCGTCATGCCACGGCGTGATTGTCATCACACCCGTGCCAAAATTTATATCAATCGCTTTATCCTTAATAACCGTGGCGTTGATCGGACCGTTGATCCATTCAACCGTCATCTTTTCGCCGTGTTTGTATTTTTTATATCGTTTGTCGTCCGGATGCATCACCACATATTTGTCACCAAACTTTGTTTCGGGGCGGGCCGTACTGATCACAAACGGGCCATACTTGAAATAATAAAATGGAGATTTTTTTTCAACCCATTCCACTTCATCGTCAGAAACGGTCGTCTGGAGCGCCGGATCCCAATTTACAATCCGCTCGCCGCGGTAAATCAATCCGTCATCGTGCATCTCCTTAAAAACCGTACGGACAGCGCGCGTTCGCGGCTCATCTAGGGTATAGGCCTCGCGCGACCAATCGCAGGACGAACCCATTTTTCTTATTTGATTTTTTATAACCACTTTTGTTTCGGAAATAAATTTGTCTACTTCGGCCAAAAATTTTTCCCGACCCAAATCATAGCGAGTTTTGCCTTCCCGTTCTTTTAAAAGTTTTTCTACTTTGGTTTGAGTGGCAATGGCCGCGTGGTCAGTCCCCGGAAGCCATAAAGTTCGCTCGCCCTGCATTCTATGGTAGCGAATCAGAATGTCTTCAATCGCAAGCATCACGGCGTGACCCAAATGAAGGGTTCCCGTGACATTCGGCGGCGGCATGATAATAGAAAATGGCTTGCCTTGACGCAATAAATTATCTGGATTAAAATACCCAGATTTCTCCCATTTCTTGTAAATTTCGTCTTCCACGGCACCCGGATTGTATGTTTTTTCGAGCTCCCTCATAATTAGCTTCTGTCTTAATTAATTCCTAAATTTTAACAGAAAAACCCTAAAATCACAACCCTTATTGATTGACACCATTTCCCATTTCAACTATACTGTTAAACTACCTTAAAATAATCAACTATAATTCCCGGATTCCAAGACTCCTGGATTCTAATCAATTTTGTGGCGTTAAACACAACTCAACAAATTTTTGAAACAATAAAAAAAAGCAATCATCCCCTGATCGCTTTTCGTAAAAATTGGAGCGGCGATGCCGTGGCCACTAGTTTAGCGTTGCGTTCAATTTTACGGAAACTCGGAAAATCGACGGTTGACGTCGCCTCAGACGGTTTTATCACACCGAAAAAACTTACCTTTCTCCCGGAAGTTGATACCATTAAACCAACCATTAATAATTTAAGAAAGTTAATTATTAGCCTGGACGTGGCTGAAAACAGAATCGGCGATTTGCATTATGAAATGCAGGGAAATAAATTAAATATTTTTGTCGCGCCGGAAGAAAAAAATCTTGATGCCAAAAATATTTCCACCACTTTCTCTGATTACCGCTATGATCTCACCCTTGTTTTGGACACTCCTGACCTTGAATCACTTGGAGATGTTTATCAACAGAACGCTGATTTTTTTTACCGCACGCCGGTTGTAAATATTGATCACAATCCGTCTAATGAACAATTCGGTCAAATCAATCTTGTAGAAATGAACGCGACTTCTACCGCGGAAATTCTCTTTAATTTTTTAGAATCTCTTGATCCGCAACTTATTGATGAAGAAATCGCAACCTATTTGCTCGCCGGCATGATTTCCAAAACCAGAAGTTTTAAATCACCAAATGTCACGCCGAGAACTTTAGGCATTGCCTCACAGCTTATTGCCCGTGGCGCCCGACGCGAAGAAATTATTAAAAATCTTTATCAAACAAAAACCATTGGCACGCTGAAACTTTGGGGCCGAGCTCTAATGCGATTGAAAAGCGATCCATCGACAAAAATTGTCTGGACGCTTATTACCCGCGATGATTTTATCACTTCCGGCGCCGAAGAAGAGGAATTACCTGAAGTAATTGATGAATTAATTGCCAATTCCCCGGATGCAAACATTGTCGTACTTTTTTACGAGATTCCATACCTCAACTCTCCGGAAACAAAAATCTGCTGCATGATAAAAACCCTACGGGGCACGACGGCCGACCGACTGATTTCCCGGAGCGCCGAAGGCGGAAAAGATTTTAAACAATTCTGTCTTTCCGGCGCGCGCCTTACCGACGCGGAAAAATTGGTGATCGAAGAGATAAAAATGAATTTGCTTTTAAAAAAATAATCGTATAAAATATTATTATGCGGCTTGGGCGGCTAGCCCCTCACCTAGAAACCTTTGCCATGTTTTATGTTTATGTGCTAAAAAGTAAAAAGGATGGCAGTATTTATTTTGGTTATACGGATGATCTTAGGCGAAGATTAGGTGAACATAATGGGCTTAAAAACAAATCCACAAAGAATAAAGCACCTTTTGAAGTTATCTATTATGAGGCGTATAAATCAATGCCTGACGCGAAATACAGAGAAAAAAATATAAAAAGATTTGCACAAGCGTATTCACAATTAAAAAGAAGAATAAAAAATAGTTTAGACTAGAATCTAAGGTTTCTAGGTGAGGGGCGGCTAGCTCAGCTGGTTAGAGCGTTACATTGACATTGTAAAGGTCACAGGTTCGACTCCTGTGCCGCCCACCAAAAAATCCGTCGCCGATTTGGCAGACGGATTTTTTATTCACTGGATTTCTATTCTAATAATTCTGGCACCACGGTTCGTAGAAAGCGCGCGGTTCGCCGCAGGCCGGACACTTCGCCGGCGGTTCGGTTCCTTCGTGAACATAACCGCAATTTAAACATTTCCAGCGAATCGGTTTCTCGCTTTTAAAAACTCTCTTGGCCTTAACTTTTTCAATCAAAATTCTATAACGTTTTTCGTGCTGCTCTTCCACCTCGCCGATTTCGCGGAACATATCTGCAATTTCCTTTTCCCCTTCTTTGCGGGCAATTTTTTCAAAACCAGGATACATTTCATTCCATTCCCATTTTTCCCCGGCAGCCGCGGCCTCCAAATTTTCCGCCGTACTTCCGACCGGCGGCACACTGAAATTTTCTAAACTAGTGGCCGGTTCGCCTTTCATAAAACTCTGCTCACGCTCGGCGTGTTCCATTTCGTTGGCCGCTGTCTCTTCAAAAATTCTCGCGATTCCCTCGTATCCTTCTTTTCTTGCTTTCAGGGCAAAAAAAGTATATTTGTTGCGGGCCATTGCCTCCCCGGCAAAAGCCTTGCGTAAATTTTCTTGGGTTTGGGACATAAAATAAAAATTACAAAATTAAACTCCTTCTTCCTCTTCTTCCCCTTCTTCCTCACCCTCCACCAATTCCATTTCTTCCTCACAGCAAACTAATGTCCCGCCTCCGACCTCGGTCACGGTTGTTTCGTTGCCACAAACATTACAGTGGTATTTTTCTCCGACATTTTTTACTGCCATAAAAATTATAATTTAAAAGTTATAAATTTTGACTATTTTTTATTCAACTTTTCCGCTTAGACAATAATATCCTGAATTAAGATGATTTTCCTTGTGTACAATACAATTCATGCAGATACAGCCGCTTTGAGGAACTTCGCAGGAACTTTTGTCTTTGCCGCAAAAAAGTTTTTGACTGCCACCGCGCATGCAGGAGTTATAGCTCGGACATGGTTCACAGCCGCATTTTGTAAAATTTTCTTGGTTGTCTTGCACCATAAGTTTAAAATTAATTTTTATTCGCAAGCCGGGATTATATTTTTTTTGTAATCAAACTTAGCTTCAGAAAATTTTATGACATTATTGGCCACGGCTCGGACAAACTCTTTTGTTTTTTTATCTGCTTCAAAATATGGCTTGTCTTCTTCTGTTTTAAAATTAGCGCCGTGCGTCGTGTAGGTAATTCCGTAAGGCGCCAAAACGCAGCCCATGTTTTGCAAATACATCAAAATATCAAAAGATGTTTTGTACGCGCCATCTTCATGACCATTCACTACTATACCACAAGTTTTTCCGAGCATTGGCGTCGTGCCATCAACCAAAAACATATTTTGCAATGATGTCAGTCGATCAAGAAAATGTTTCAAGAGCGCTGACATATTATTCCAGTTTATCGGTGAGACAATTATAAACCCTTTGCATTTTTTTAGCAAAGGGTAAAAATATTTCATATCATCATCTTGATTTTGGCAGGGATCATGGCAGAGATTTTGAAACATTGAATAACAATGCCAGCACATGTCCACTCGGTATTCGCACAAATTTATTACTTGATATGATTTTTTTTGTTCCCGAAAAACTTCAGCCACCACATCTGTAAAAAGACGGGTATTATGGGCGCGATGTTTTGAACCGTTAATAATCAAATAATCTGCCGGCTTCAATTCCTTGGCACGCTCGGATGACGGCTTGACGGGCATCAAATCAAATTCCCCTGATTCCGCTCCGCAACGCGGACAATTTTTTGGCGGCTCTTCACCAGAATGAATAAAACCGCAATTGTTACAGACCCACATTTTCATATACCCTTTTATATTTTAATCTTTCCTCAAAAATTTTATTCCATAACCACTACTCTGCCAGTCATGTTTGGGTGAAGCGAACAATGATAAGGATAAACTCCTGGCGTTTCAAATTTTTTAGTAAAAGTCTGATCTTTGCCAAAAGCTCCACTCTCCCAATCATCGCCAGTTACAGTATGGTTTGCTGAATCGCCATTTGTCCAAGTAATCTCCCCTCCCGCGGCAATAGTCACGGAGGCCGGAGCAAAAGAAAAACTTTGGATCAAAACCGCGGCCGTTTTAGGATATTCTTCCGCAGGCTGATTTACATTGGCTGGTGGGATATTTTCACTGCCCGGCACCTCAATCCTTATCTCGGAAGTATTGGCCGACGGCGTATTAACTTCCGGCGCGGGAACGGGCGTTGTTCCATAGCAGCCGGCGCCAAGTAAAACTAATGTTAAAAGTGCAAAAATGATAAGGTAATTTTTTTCATATTATCAATAATAATTAATTATTTTATTTGAAAATTAAAAAACCAAATCCCCAAACCGTAATAAGCGTGAAGGAGAGCGACGAGCAAAAGCATGGCGGCGTTGACTTTATGAAGTTTTAAAAGATTCATTCTGCCGCGCACCATCATTATGCCAAGATAAATCTGAAAAATTAAAAACACACCTAAAACAATCCCAAGCCAGATATTCATCGGTTTGCCCCAAAAGAGCGGCACTGTCGTAAAAAATTCCATACATTTTCTAATTACCAATTACTATTTACCAATTACTCAACTTCACACACTTTCCCAGAGCCCGTGGATATTACATTCCTCGCGCGCCACCAAAATATCTTCTGGCTTTAAATCTGGAATTTCAAAAATCGCCTCAGCCGGCTTACCTGCTCTAAGATCTTTTCGTTCCACGAGCGTCTTGTTTCGATAAAGTTCAACCCACATAATATGATGCGCTTCTTCCATTGGATGCGATATAAGCCCAACTCTCACTAAAACTTCGCCTGCCACCCCCACTCTCTCAATCACCGGCGTGTGTTTTTGTTCAAGTTCAGTCGGATTCATAAAATCTTTCATTTTTTGAACTTCCATATTTTTATTCACTTAATAATTATTCTTTATTATATCACAAATCCATTTTTCAAAATATTCTCACACAAAAATAGCCCCTGCGCTACTTTTGCGCAATAATTTTTGTTTTATTTTTGATTTACTCTATTTTTTCTCAAAAAACATCCCTGAAAGAGCAACCCATAAACCCCCGAAAGCAGCCAAGGCAAAAACAAATCCAAAAATCCATCCAACATAAGGAATCAACCCAGCTAAGCCTAAAAGCACAATACCAACTACTACTGTTTTCCAATCAAAATGAAATTCTTTTCCTTTTGAAAAAAGTTTCCAAATCAAACTTCCAAGCGCCATTCCTCCCAAAGCCGAACTTAAAATCATAAGGAAAAAATACAAGAGCAATCCGCCCATCCCAAGCATTCCGCCGATTATTGTGACGAAAGAAATAATCGCAGCGATCGGCAAACAAATCGCGATAGCCGTACCGCGCAACAAATCCCAACCAAATTCTTTTAAATTTCTTTTAACAAGTTCCTCGGTCTGGCGGCGGAAAATCCAATAGAGAAGCAAGCCGATCAAGAGAACTGACAAAAGTTTTGAAAGCCAAATGCCCCCAAAAATCGCCCAAGTCGCGCCCCTTTCCTCTCCCTTGATTTCAATTTTTTTAAAATCAACCATTCCTCCAATCACTGCCGCCTCATCAATATTAGCTTCTTTCGTTGCTTCATAAAAAAGTGAGCCTGTAATTTCCGCCTCCGGGCCGATCGTCAATTTTTTAACTTTAGCGAAAACGTTACCATAAATTTTTCCATTAATCACCGCTTCGTCTCCATAAATTTTAAGGCCGCTTTTTGTCTCGCCGGAAAAAGTTACCATTCCGCCGGCCAAAGTCACATCTTTTTCAAAAGTTGCCCCTTCCGCCACACTCAATTGTCCGCCAACCACAACTCCTTCTCCGCCAACTGCCGCGCCAATCATAACTGTTCCGCCGGCTGCCCGAAGATCGCCGCCAACCAAACCGACCAAACTCACCGTTCCGCCGGCCGCCGTCAAATCATCTCTTACTTCGCCGGTAAAAAGAATTGTTCCTCCGGCCGCGAAAAAATCTCCTTCAACTTTTCCTCCCAAAAGTACAGTGCCCCCGGCCGTATAAAGATTATCTAAAATTGTTTTATCTCCGCCCAAAGCAAACTCTTCTCCCGAACGAAAATCTGCCGCGCCGGCCGGACTTGCAACCATAATCATGGCTACAATCGCCAGGCAAGCAAAAAATTTTTTGTTACACATAGTTGGTTTAGTTAAAAAAATTAATTATTATTACCATTCATTCTTTTCCCTCTTGGCCCAAGATGTTTCGGCATGGCCTGCCAGAAATAGAAAAGAATAAAAAGATTAAAAACAATCGCCAAAAGTTTTAAAAAAGAAAAATTTATGGAGAGCGAGGCAATGCCGTAAATCGCCACGCCGGAGAAAAAAACAATGCCAATGTCCCTGACAAGCCAGGAACGAAACCAGACGGCAAGCGCAATACCCAAATCAATCACTCCCAAAATTACCAATCCCAAACCAAGAGAAATCGCTCTCGTCAAAATTCCGCTCGGATCATGGGCCGCAATCCAGTTGATAAAAATTCCCTGTGGATCTTCGGCAAGTTCCCGGGCGATTATATCGCGGATAAAATCACTTGTTGCCGCGTGGCGGATCACAGAACTAAAAACCAGAGCCAGTACGCCCAAAATAATTTCCAAAAGACCCAAAACTCCTTTGTAAAAAACAATCAAAATTAAACCAAGCGGACGTTTGAAATATTGATCAAGTTTTTTAAACATGAAACAATTACCAATTACTATTTACCAATTACTCAATGTCAATTATCTCCTTCTGGAAATTCTCCAAACCGAAGCCAGGGCTGAGAGCGTAGCGATAAAAAACATTATTGACAAGGCGTTCGCCGGCACGCCCCAGCCGTAAAGTTTTACCAAATCATAAAAAACATAAATGGCAAAAGTAAAAGCAAAGCCATACATATATGAACGCCCGCGAAAAGCGGAAATGGCGGCGACAAGCGCGACCAGGCCTTCAATGGCGATTGAGGCGATTTGGAGAATTTGCACGTAATTCATAAAAATAGATTAAGAATCTTATATAGATTATCTCGCAAAATTGGCGATGCGTCAAAGTGATTGCAAGGAAATAAATAAAAAAACCGTCTCTCCTCCCTCAACGAGAAACGGTTTTGTTTTGGCTCTTTCTCTTCTCTCCTCTCTCTACCAACCGCAGCCGAGGCGACCAAGGTAGATTTCCCAATCCCCATCGCGGTTGTCAGACCAAGCCATGATGTACTCGTGTCCGGTCCATACTACAGCCACTTTTTCCCAAACCCTCTGGCTGGCTGACAGTTCGATCGCCGAACCAAGCACTGTACCATCCGCGTCCAAACGAACAAAGTAGGCGGTGGCCGACAAGCTCGAACTTTTCTCCCAAGTCAACCCGTACTCGCTTCCACTCCAAGTAAAGGCGACGTTGTAGATGATGTCCGCGCTACTCGCGACCAGAACTTCGGAAGCAAGAGGCGTCCCGGTCGCATCCAGCCTTCGGAAGTAGACTTCTCTCGCGCCGCTGGCCATGTTTTTGGTCCAGACCAGGGCGAACTCCGAACCTTGCCAAATAAGGTCAACGGTTTCAGCATACAGTCTCCCCAATGAATCAAAGGCCGCAACTGTTGTAACTCCGCCAACCCTTGCGCCGGAAGAATCCATCCGCACAAATAATATCTGCTGATAGCCGTCGGTTGAAACCGTGTAGGCCAGACCATATTGCGTCCCGGCCCAAACAAGAGTCGGAAAACTCTCTGTCCCGCTATCTGAAATAACGGGCGCTTCGGGTGCAATCGGACTTCCGACGGAATCCAACCGGATGAAGTAGAGATTCATGGGACTCACTCGACTATCCTTGAAGGCAATGCCAAACTCACTACCACGCTGGGCAAGCGACAACTCATAACTCGCGCCGGAAAGAGCGAAGTGGTCTGTCAGCTGGATGTCGTCACCGATCTCCAAACCAGATGAATCAAGCCGAGTGAAGTATATTTCTGTACGGCCACTGCGACTATCGTACCAAGCGATGCCGTACTCCGAACTGATCCAGACAATCGACGGCCCACGTGACCATGCCGGGGCATTTGTCACCCTGACCTCGTCGCCAATTCTCGCGAGCGCTGTGTCCGCCCGAGCAAAGTAGATTTCCGCGTTGGGCGATCCCGCACGCCAATCTTCCCAGGCAACGCCAATTTCACTTCCAGTCCAAGCGAGAACTGGGGCATTGGAATCTCCGGCCGAGATTGTGAGCCGTGCGTCAGTGAAAGCAGTATCCCAAACCGTGGGGTTCAGGTCGTTACAATCACTGCCGCCGCAGAGATTGTCCGCGTAAGTATCGCCGTCGCGGTCGCGAGAAAGATTCTGGCATAGCCCAACAAAACAGCTATCTATTGTGCAGTCATTGCCATCTCCGCAAGAAAACTCTGCCGGAGATTCGTCAGTTTCGCCATCGCAGTCGTTGTCCACGCCGTCGCAGATCTCCGGCATTCCGGAATCAACATTGCAATATGACCCGGTGCCACCGAGTGAGCAGACATATGTCCCGTCGCAAGGATAAATTCCGCAGGCTGTACCAAGCTCTGGCCAGTCTTCGTCGGTTTCTGTGTCGCAGTCGTTGTCCAGGCCGTCGCAAGTTTCCGGAGAAGGCCTGCCAAGAGCCGCGTTGCAAACACTGCCGCGCTCAAGGGGTTCGCAAACCCAAACGCCGCTCGCATGGCATTCGCCAAATCCACCCTCACAAGCAGTACCAAGCAGTGGCCAGTCTTCGTCGGTTTCCGTGTCGCAGTCATCATCCTCATTGTTGCATCGCTCAGCGGCGCCGGGACGAACGTAGATATCCCCGTCGTCGCAATCATCCCCGCCGCAGGCAACATCCGCGAAGCCGTCTAAATCCGTGTCCTTCAACGTTGACCGGCAACCGACCAACATAAGGCAGAGGTTTGTAGTACAAGGGTCGCCATCTTCACAGGCAGCGTCGTTTGTGCGGTTAGTGCAAGTATGCACGCCACTCATGCAAGAGTCCACGGTGCAATCAACGCTGTCGCGACAAGAGTAGCTCGCCGCCGGTTCTTCATCCACGCCGCTCGCGCAGTTGTCGTCAACGCCATTGCAGTGTTCCACCGCACCGGGGTAGATATCCGCGTTCGTGTCGTCGCAGTCGCCTTCAGATTCAGAAAACGTGTCACCGTCGTCATCGGTAAGGGTGGGATCCGTGGCGGGTCGCAACCATCCCTCGACCGTGTAGTTTCTGCTATCACTCACGACGGTATATCGCCCGCTTTCGACGTTCATAGAAAGACGACGGAAACGTCCCGGGATATTGTGCCAGTTCTGTTCGATGAGCGTGATGAAGTTACTCCCTACCTCGTAGATAATCGCGATGTGACCATAACGACCGCCCTGAAAAGTAATCGCATCACCTTGCCGCGGGGCCTCTGTTTCTCCGTTACGGAATGGTCTTAATCCTATCCTTTCGGCGCGAGCGAAGATCTGATTTGCATTCCCCCAACGCTCGCCAGTTCGTCCGTTGAACCTTTTCGCGTATTCTACACACTGGTAGAATCCGCGCCCCGTGCCAGTGCAGTTACCTCGCGCACCATTTGAAAACGCATCAACTCCGCTCAGGGTGCCGAGCGACTCCCCGCAATTGCCACTGCACGGCGTACAAGGATCGTCTCCCCAAACAGCCCGTGGCAATAGCAAACACAGTGCAGCAACCAACGCCTGAAACTTTTCCATCTCTCCGCCTCCTATCTCTCAAACGTCAAGGTGGTGAGTACCTGGTTTTCGAATGCTTCGGGAGTAGTTCCGTAGTCCCCGAAGATCTCTTGTTCTTGCCCTAATTCCGGAAAGAAAATATAATTTCTATCCGGATCGCTAAAAGCAAGAACTCCTGGGAACGCCCTCTCATCGGGTGACCCGATTTCTGGGGTTAACGCACGAAGTTCAACACCAGTGAGAGTGCTACTGATTGTTGTATCGCGCAACTCAATCGCTTCGCCAACGCGATTGTTTGCCGTCAGCCATTCTCGAACTGACAAATGAGACGGGTTCGAAACAATAGCAAACGAATACGCACCAACGAAGTCGCCGCTGCCAGCTTCTTGCAGTTGAATTTCCTGCAACTCGTAGTTGTTCTCATTCCATCCAAACGGGGTACCTTCAACTACACGCAAATCCCACCCCTCCGGATACTGAAATGAGAAACCGAAACGTTCGCTTGTGTACTCCGCCCAGCCGGCCGGAACTTCTCCGGTCGCCTCGGACGTGACCTCTGGCACGCTGTCTGAGGAAGTTTCGGAAACATCGCCTGTCTCCGAGTTTGTGTCAGCGGGCGCCGCGGTCTTAGAACCGCAACCCCAACCGACCAAAACCAACGCGCCGAGCATCACCACCACGAACACGATTCCCTTCTTCATCTTCTTTTCTCCTTTTCCGCCAACGGCGGAATTGTTAAAGAGCCGACCTTTTATCCCTCCCTTAAAAAGGTTAAGCATAGATTTTTCCAATTTAAAAATTAAAACTCTTTTTATTTTATAATTTTACCACAAAAAATTTATTAAACAAAAAAAAGCGGCCGCTCGGACCGCTTTTAATTCTCGCTTTAACTTTTAATGCTCAATCACTACTGTTTTCACAATCCTATCAATCACCCCGTCCAAATCAAACGCCTCTCTCTCGGCCGTGCATTCACTCTGCGCCGGATCATCATAATTCATACACTGCGGATAGCGCAAAACAAAATTTAAGGAAATCAATTTGCCATCACGCGCCGTTGCATATGTATATGTTGTATAAGTGCTCCCGGCTGCGCCTTCGTCCGCCGACGTCACACAATATTGCCGGCCATCCACCATCCGCGGAATCATGCGCTCTGGCGGACCGTCGCCCAAATTAATTTTCTCACAAGAAAATTCGCCGTCCTCGACTGTCACTTTTGGCGGCCATTCAAACGCGTCAATATATTTTGTCGTCAAAGTTTCCGGATAACTAAATTGTATTCCATTCTCACTTGATGTTTCCCAACCCCCGGGCAAAGGACATGCCGCAAATTCGCAAGTTGGCGCAATTCTTGAAACATAGCTTCCATCCGGACAGAGTTTAGCGTCCGCCAGACAAACAATTGACTCATTCGTCGGCTCAACATTTTGTCCGCCAAAATATTGCCAAAGTAAAAGTCCGCCCGCGCCTAAAATCAAAATGATGACAAAAACAACTAAAAAATTTTTCATAGAAAATTATTTAATAATTTGTGTATTAGGCAAAGTGGACGAAATTTTTTCCAAATCCGCTTCGGAATAATTATTGCCCGAAACATTCAAAACTTCCAGCTGCGTCAAATTCCCAATTTCGTAGGGCAATCCGGTCAACTGATTGTTTGATAAATCCAAGACGCGCAATTTTTCCAGCTGTCCGACCTCGGCCGGCACGCCGGTAAATTTATTGTTGCTCAAATTCAAAACTTCCAGATTTTTAAGCTGCCTTACTTCCGCCGGAAGCGCGCCGCCTAAATTATTTCCCGAAAGATTTAATTCGGTAAGATCTGTTTGGTTAAAAACGCTCATCTCTACTCTGGTTAATCCTTGATTGCTTAAATCTTTAACCTTTCCTTGCGCCTCGGCATTTGTATTGCTATTAACACTTCCGTTCTGATTCCCCACCGCGCATCCCGCGCCCAAAAATACGAGCACGAAGGCCGCCGCGAGCAATGGAAAAATAAATTTCTTGTTCATAAAGTTTAAAATTATTTAATAATAAATGTTCCAGTCATTTCTTCAAATTCGCCGATGTAATTTTGCCATAACTCTTCCAGAGTGTTGAAAGAGAGAATCCAAAGATCATTTTCATTTCCCCAGACAACAACTTCGAGCACGTGAAAATCTACTCCGCTTTTACTAAAAGTCATTTCCAGAGAATATGCCTCGCGTCCGTTTATGGTTGAAAATTTTTCGTTGGAAAAAACTATGCCCGGAAAAACCGCCGCCACTTCACTTTTTACATATTCCGCAATCTCCTCTTTTGTTTTTCCTTCTACCGAGTCGTATGAAACGGCGAGATATGTTTGAAAATTCATTTTCTTCGCTTCCGGATCAGTAATGTTTTCATTTCCCTTCGTAATCATTGCCGAAATTCCGGTCATGGCCGGAACCTGGCGCCAGCCGGCCGGGTAACTTAGAGAAAAATTGTCATTGGCAAAAACATTTCCACTGCTCGGCTGATTTTGATTTGAATTATTTCCCAAAATCTCGCCGGGGACACTCAAATTATTTTCTCCGAGGATATTGCTTTGCGTAGTTAAAAACCAATATGCCATAGCGGCAATGACAAAGATGACAATGACCGCGATTAAAAGGGAAAAAGGTTTTTTCATAAAAACAATTAATTCTAAAATTATTTAATCCTTAAATTTTACGGACAATTTTTTTGTCAGACCCAATTTGGCGAGACGCGATCCAATGGCTCCCTTTTTTCTGCCAAATATTTTTATAAGTTCAGCAACGGACAAACCTTTCATAAAAAATTCCCGTAATTTATCATCTTGCGTCTTATCCCACGGCCGA
>JAHIRI010000071.1 GCA_018818855.1 Patescibacteria group bacterium | reverse complement strand
TTCTCCTCTATGCGCCCGTACTCTGGTAAATTCTTTCTCAATGATGATAAATTCGCATAGGCCTTTTTTATTTCCGATTGTTGGTTTGTCATAATAAAATTAATTTTTATTTTTTAATCTACTAATTTGTTATTCCTCTAACCAACTTGGTTTTTTGCTACTTCGATAATAATATTCAATTAATTTGATCGTTTGATCATAGACATCAATAAATCCGCCAGATAAAAATTCAGCATATAATGATTCATTAAACTCATCTTGCCTCACTCTCGTCAGATTTCTTTTTTTAAAATGTACGATTTTATCTCTTAACTTTTTAAGATTAACATATCTTTCCCACAAAGCTTCACCCTTTGGGGTTTTTACGCCAAGTATTTCCGGCAGTATAATTCCTAACTTAGTACTTAAATCCAATCTCCTATCGTCTCGAGAAAGAGATCTTCTCTTTTTGATCTTTAAAAATTTAAAATTGAAGAGAGAAACTCTTTCTTCATAATGATAAAGATAATCGTCTGGTATTGTTAAGTTTACGAAGCACTCAAGCGCCGTGTAACAAAAAGTAACACCAGTAATACAATTTTCAAAAAAATCAAAATGTTCTTTTTCATCAGCTCTGAGCATGGAAACTTTTTTTAATGCACACTCCTTGGTATGGATAATGTGTTTTCCCTCTTTCCCCGTCACCTGACCCATGCGACTTGTGATATCAATCAATAAACCATCAATTTTTTTCAAAAAGATTGTGGCGGCTTCTATATTTTTCCTTGCAATCTCAAGAATCAATTTTATAGAATTGGGGTCGGGAAATGCTATGTACCCCCTTGTCGGATGTTCGAAAATTCCCGACTTGATAAGTGGTGTGCCAACGGAAAAATTCTTGTATGGTTTTACTAGCTCGGTTTGAGCCGACGCTCTTTTATCTTTATTCATACCTTGCTCATTATCCGCAAATTTCTGTTTCTAATTAATTCATCTAAAGCCCCAAACTCTTAAGTTTATCTTTTATAACAGCTGACCCGTTAGATTTTCTAGGGAATGATCCTTTTTCGTCCAAGAAAGAAATCTCTTCGGCTGGATGATTAGCTTTCTTCGGAAATAACAATGCTATTTTATTGATGTTGGTGTATGGTTCTACTTCCAACTTACTCCCCTCAATCTCTGGATTTTCTCTTACAAGTTCACCTACCGCTTCAGCGGCTACTTGCCAATAAGCGGTGACTGCAATTTCGTGTTCAACAATAGATCCTTCGTGAAATTTTTCGAGATGCTCCAATAATTCTTCGGTACAATCCCAAAGTGTATCCCATTTCATCGATCCTTCAGAGTAATCGATTTTCGTCGATTCTTGTAACATCAGCATAAACGATAACTTTAAGAGGGGAACACCATTTTCAGCATTATGAGCAAATACCTGGAGCCAGTTCCCTTCAAGTTTTCCCACTAGGTGGGGATACTTTTCTGCAAATTCTTTTTTCTTTAATTCTTTTTCTTCATTATACGCTTTAACCGTATCTTCCCTTTTTTCTTCTTCGCGCTGATGATAAATTTTCCAAAGGAAATACGCTATCACAGCCAATAAAATTACGCCAATAGTAATAGTAGTTTGCATAAGATTTATATTTTAAATGAATTAGTCGTAATTTTAGAGCTAGATACGGGTGGTGCTACTATTTTTCCCCTTCACCACTTTCACCTTAATCGCTTTGCTCTTTGCTTCCGGCGCTTTGGGGATTATGATTTTCAACATTCCATTTTCTGATTTGGCTTCGGCTTTGCCTCCAAGAACGGCCACCGGCAAGCGGACCGAGCGGTGAAAACTTCCATAGCGGACTTCTTTGCGGTAAAAATTCTTTTCATCAACTTCACTTTGCCGTTCGGTTTTTCCACGAACGGTTAAGACATCGTTTTCAATGGAAACTTCCACATCTTCCGGATCAATGCCGGTAAGCGGAGTTTCCACAACAACCGCGTCTTTGGTTTGATAAATATCCAGCGCCGGGACAAAACCGCCCGCGCCTTCTTCAAAAAATCTGTCCAAATCCCCGAATTGTTCCCAAGGATTGTAACGTATTATGGGCATATATTTTTTCTTTCTCCTTTAGTTAAAATTTTAAGTTATAAATTAAATATCTTGTTATAATTTTTAAATTTTTAATTTTGTAATTTTTAAATAATGTTTCAATGTCTCAATTTTTAAACATTAAAAAATTAAAAAATTATTTATAAAATTAAAAATTGGAAATTAAAAATTCTCTTATTCGGCCACAATCACCTTGGATGGAATAATAACTTTACCTTGCATTGTGTATCCGCCGCTCGCTTCTTCGACTATGGCGTCTGCTTCCACACCGTCTCGCTTCTCGCGGCCGATTGCTTCGTGAAATTCCGGATTAAATTTTTCGCCGACAGATTTTATTTCTTCCACCCCGAATTTCTTAAAAACATCTTCAAATTGTTTTTTGATATTTAAAATTCCTTCAACCCATTTATCACCGCTCGTTTCCATGGCGCACGCTTTTTTCAATCCATCATAAATCGGCAAAAATTTCATTAACATTCCGCCCGCGACAAATTGCGCCAACTCCGCGCTTGCTGTTTCGTTTTCTTTTTTTAAATTCAAATAATCCGCTTTGGCTCTTTTCCAGCCGTTCAAATATTCTTCCGCCTGTTTTTTGCAGGCTTCAAGCTCCGAGAGCGCCGCGTCATTTTTTTCTTCTGTCTTTTGTTTGTCGTCAGTTGTCTGTTTTTTGTCTTCCATACGCTTTGTCATTGTGAGCGTAGCGAAGCAATCTCATAACGGTGAGATTGCCGCGTCGCTCTCCCGCCAAGGCGGGATCACTCCTCGCAATGACGAATCATTAGATTTTATTTAACAAATCTTTCACTTCGCGGATAAGCGCGATATTTTTTCCATAATCCATGCGCATCGGTCCCAAAACGGCGACAAGTCCGACTTTCTTATTTTTCCCGCGGTATCTTGAAACCACGGCGCCGCAATCTGCACTGAAAGGATTTTTCTTGCCGATTAAAACTTTTATTTCTTCTTTTGTCTCTTCAAAAATCTCATTTATAATTTCGTCCAAATGATCCACGACTTCGCCGATCCGATAAACCAAATCCTGGTCGTGAAATTCCGGCTTGGCAAAAAGATTGGAAAGTCCGGTGTAGTAAACATCATTTTTCCCGAAAGCAAGAATCACGGCTTCATCAGTTAGTTCGGCCAAAGCTTTAGCCAAATTTTTTTCCGGAAATTCCGTTGCCC
>JAHIRI010000070.1 GCA_018818855.1 Patescibacteria group bacterium | reverse complement strand
TCGCAAATTTTTATTTTATTAAAAATCCACCATCTCCTGCCGCACACAAAAACAGTGTACAAATATCTTGCTCAAGACTTTGATTACGAAAAAAAGCGAGAAGTTGATCAGGTCATGGGCGCCTTCATGATGATCCGCCGGGAGGTAATAGAAAAAATCGGTTTGCTCGATGAAAATTTTTGGATTTGGTTTGAGGAAGTTGATTTCTGTAAGCGGGCGAAAGAATCCGGATTTAAAATTTTATACACGCCTGAAGCAAAAATTATCCATCACTTTGGTCAAAGTTTTAAACAAGCAATGGGTGTTAAAAAACAAAAAGATTTTAACCGGAGCTTGTCGTATTATTTTAAAAAACATGGGACAAAAGGGGAGTGGCTCGCAATACAGATTTTGCGGCCATTAAGTTTGCTGTTAGCATGGTTTGCACAAATCTTTAAAAAATAAACCCCCTCACCAATGTATTGGTGCGGGGGTAAAAAAAGCCGACTTAATCAGCTTGCGCTTCAAAAGTCGGCTATCGTTCGTTCCTCCGGCGGTTGCGATCTAGACCGGCTGGCGGACGTAGAAAGCGGCGAGCTCAGAGATGAGTTCGAATGCCTTGTCCTCCCGCACTGTGTGTACGCCTCGCGCGAGAGCCCAACTGGTCGCTAGGTTGTGTACGACTTCGCGTTCGTCGGTCAGGCTTTCGACGTGCACTTGCCAGCTATCGTTTGTCAGGGAGTAGCAGATGAGAATCAGTCGCGCGTCAGCACTCTCATCCCAGAGAGTCACTTCAGGGCGGTAGGGAGGAAAGGTATCCTCCCCTGGCCCATTTGGATCGGCGTAGGCCAGAGCCCAACTGAGGCTGACGCCACCTCTCCCCTTCGTGTCGAAGCCGACGTAGAGGTGGTTCAGATGGCCAGAGACGCCCTGCTGGTGGAAGATTTGGTTGATTTGTTGAGCGATCTCTAATACCTTCTTGAGTGTTTCAGGTTGGGTGTCCATCTAGTCCTCCTCCCTTGCTTTTTCCAAACTACCCCCTTACTCAGGCCTTGCCTTAATTTATCATTCGAACATAAATTGTCAAATTATGAACCTTTTTGGAAAATATTTTAAAACCTCACTCCTCTTCATCTTTTTTGCGTTGACTTTATCGTTCGTCGCGTACTTTTTCCCGCTTTTTAATAAAGTGGCATTTTTTGTAATTTTGGCCATGGCTTTGATTTTAACTTTGGAAAAATTAGAATATGGGATTTATATTTTATTGGCAGAATTATTTATTGGGTCAAAGGGATACTTATTTTATTTTGATGCCGGCGGAACGTCTGTTTCTTTGCGCATTGCACTGTTTTTGATTGTTATGGCGGTTTGGATTTATAAAAAAATAAAAGATTATCCTTCGAGCGAGCGAAGCGAGTCGAGAAATATATTGTCAAATTTTAGCTTCTCGACAAGCTCGAAGAATAAAATTTGGCGATGGTATTGGATTTTGCTTGTTTTTATCGCCTGGGGATTTATCTGGGGAATTATCCGCGGAAATTCTTTTCAAAATTTATTTTTTGATTTTAACGGCTGGCTTTATTTTGTCCTGATTTTCCCAATCATGGATGTTGTAAAATCGCGCGAACAGATTGAAAATATTCTACAGATTTTCACTGGCGCAGTCGCAATCGTTATCGTAAAAACTTTTTTCTTTCTTTATATTTTTTCTCATGGATTTGAGGTCGTCGTCTTCCCGGTTTATCATTGGCTCCGGCAATTTCTAATTGGAGAAGTTACTTTAATGCCAAGTGGTTTTTATCGGATATTTTTTCAATCACAAATTTATTTACTAATCGGATTTTTTATTTTTTCCGCCTTCTTGATTTGGGGAAATAAAAAAGATAAAAAATATTGGTTATTGGCAATTGGGTCATTGACATCGGTTTTAATAAGTTTTTCCCGGAGTTTTTGGGTAGGGCTGGCAGTCGGTCTTTTGGCACTTTTAGTAATTTTAATTATCAAGAAATTTTCTTTAGGAAAAATTGTAAAAATTGGTTTGGCCGGCATTGTCATTCTTGTAATTTCTTTAGCAGCAACTTTTGTCACTGCGCAATTTCCATTTCCCGAGCCGGGAAAAATTTCTTTTGCGTCAATGTTTAGCGACCGCCTGACTGATCTGGATGAAGCCGCGGTCCGAAGCCGCTGGGATCTTCTTCCACCGCTCGGCAAAGAGATAATAAAACATCCAATTATCGGTTCTGGTTTTGGGACAACTGTCACTTACAAAAGCAGTGATCCTCGTGCTGTGCAAGTGAACCCTGGTGGGATTTTTACGACATACGCTTTTGAATGGGGATATTTGGATATTATGCTAAAGATTGGCCTGGCTGGGCTTGCGGTCTATCTTCTTTTAATCGTTAAAATTTGGCGTTTGGGGTGGGGTTTGGGGCAATCTGGGGGGATTCTATCCTTTGGACTTTTACTTGGTTTAGCTGCCCTTTTGACGACGAATTTTTTTAGCCCATATTTAAACCATCCGCTGGGGATCGGTTATATTATGCTGTGCAGTAGTTTCTTTATAAAAGTTAAGGAATAGAGTAAGATACAGAAAGAGGCCGCCCCAAAATGGGCGGTTTTTGATATGGTTGGCGCCGCTTTTTTTATTTCATTTGACTTTTGCTACACTTTATATAAGATATATTCAAGCCTGCCACAAATGGACGGCAGTTAAGGGGAGGAAAAGGAGGAGGAAATGATAACGATCGAAGTTAGGAATGCAGGTGTGCAAGGGCAGAATCGGCGATTCAAGACCATGCTGGCAACGGCGCTCGTGGATTCTGCGGATCTCGGCAAGGACACTGACGTGACGGTCAAACCTTGCGACGGGACAACAGTGGGACGCGGACCGCTCAAGCTCAAAGTCTTGCCCGGCGGGTGCCTGCCAGATTATCTCCATCGGGAAGTCGCCGAGTGCCTCTGTCAAACGGCCAGAAGATTCCACGAGGAGAACGGTTACCATGTTCGGCCGGTCGAGACTACGCTCGGCTCTACCGTTCTCAAGATCGACTAGGGGGCTCGTCAATAAGTAAAAGCGGCAGTGAGTAAAATCTCTGTCGCTTCTTTTTAACCAAGGGGTTGACAAATTTAATAAATAGTGTATAATATAGACATAATTCAATAAGTCCCTGTTTAAGCAGGGACAAGAAGAAGAGTAGGACAATTTTAACGATAGATCCTTAAGATAATATCAAGAGGTCATAAGTTAAAATGAC
>JAHIRI010000069.1 GCA_018818855.1 Patescibacteria group bacterium | reverse complement strand
TTTCAAAATATCTCCTTCCACCAATTTTGATTTTGAAGCGTAGTTTGCCGGCACCAAATATTCTTTTCCGTCGGCGCCAATCATATTCTGGCCGTTAAAAACCCCTTCCATAATCCGCTCGCCCGATTCGCCATAAGCCACATCCGGCTGACTAACGGTTTTTAATCCGGAGAACATCGGCACATCAGAAGGCGCGACTGCCGCCAGATCTGATTCAAGAAAACTCTGTTTAATTCTTTCCTCAAATTTCGGCGCGTCCTCTCCCAAAAGACAATTTATCCGCCGCAAATTATTTTGTGTTTCCTGAACAATTTTTTTAATCAACTCTATCTTTTCAAAATTGAAAGAAATTTCCAAATCCTTTAGCTCAGTCTTCGCCGGCGCATCATAAATTTTTGGCGTCACATCAAACGGCACAGCTTCGGTGGGCATGATCATTGGTTCTGCCGTCTCCATTACTTCTTGCCCTAAATCTGCTTGATTTTCCCCCAATCCGTCAATGTTCCCGAAAAGATCGTTTTGATTTTGATTTTGTTCGTCCATACATTGGTTGTCTTTGCGAGGAGCGTAGCGACGAAGCAATCCCATTATTCGGAGATTGCCGCGCTCCCTCCGGTCGCTCGCAATGACACATTTATTATTTTTATTTTAAAAATTTTTAAATTACTATTTACTAATTACCAATTTTCTATAAACTTCTCTCCCCCGCCATCGGCCCGGCAACACTCGCCGGCGTTCCAAGCTGTGTGCGTTCGGAAATTTCCGCTTCCACAATACTTTTATCGCGGCCGTATTTTAAACGAGAAAGTTGCTTAATGGCCTGAGCCAATTCCAAATCGCCCTTTGTTGGCGGCTCGGTTTGCATATTAAATGGCTTTGACGCGGTATTATCAATCAAAAGTTTGATGTAGGCCGTATATTTTTCCACATTCAACAAATCGTATTCATTAACGGTCGGCGCGAATTCTTTGGCGATAATCTCCGCGTCGTCCACGCCGATTCTGAAAGAGACCATTGTACCGGCATTGCCAAAAACCGCGTCGCGGATCTCTGTTTTATTGTCTTTAACTAGCTGACCAACGTATTGGTGAGCAATGTTTAGACATAGCTTATATTTTCTCGCTTCTGATAAAATCGTGGCAATACTGTCGGTAATAAAATTTTGAAATTCGTCAATATAAAGATAAAAATCGTGCCTTTGCTCTTCTGGCAAATCCGCCCGGCT
This sequence comes from Patescibacteria group bacterium, assembly GCA_018818855.1. GTDB lineage: Bacteria > Patescibacteriota > Patescibacteriia > XYB2-FULL-38-15 > XYB2-FULL-38-15 > JAHIRI01. The sequence continues at coordinate 10,042 of JAHIRI010000069.1, read as the reverse complement.
CAAGGCAGCCATCTGAAGTTTTGAAACAATAATTAAACCCAAAAGACTTGCATTTATTTCTCCTGTCCGGCCTTTAGATAAATTTACCAAAAGGACTTTTTTCTTATCCATAATCTCGCGCAAATTAAAACCTGAACGAGATTGGCCAATTATATTTCTCATCATTTCATTTTCCACAAACTTACCGACTTTGGAAATCAAGTATCCAAGCATTTCCGATTTATGAAAATCCGAAGTTTTAGCCATTTCTTTTTCCCAAAAAGAGCGCACGACCGGATCTTTAACCTTCGCCACCCAAGATTTTTGAAAATCGTTATCAGAAAACATTCTCGGAATTTCCGCGATCGTTCCGGGGTTTTCCAAATCCGACATCAAGGTCAGCATCACGTTTCTCATGTTGTGCTCAAACATCGGACCAATCATTTCCGGCGGGAAAAGTTTATAGAAAATCGAGATCATTTCCTGAACAGCAAAATCTTTTTGCGATTCATCTTTGGCTTCAAGCATATTCAAACCGATCGGCCGATCAATGTCAGATGGATCAAAAACAATAATATCATCAATTCTCTCTTTAGGAACGTGCGCCAAGATATACTCAATCAAATCACCGTGCGGATCAACTACGGCTACCCCCTCTCCGTTTGCTATGTCCTGCACAATCATACTCTCCATCAAATTAGTTTTACCTACACCGGATTTACCAATCATGTAAACATGGCGACGGCGATCTTCCCGCTTTATTTTGACAAGCATTTCCGTGCCGCGATAAGTAGATCTGCCTAGAATCAATCCCTCGCGCGGCATATTGACCGGCGGCGCGGCTTTTTTCGCGAGGAGCCACTGAATATTTGGCGCTTCGGTCCAGGGCGACGGAAAATGGAAAAGACTCGCCATTTCTTCAGAATTCAAAACAACTTTTCTCCTCTCCATAAAACTGCGATGAATAAAATTGTTGATGATTTTTCTAAGCGGCCTACCGCCCGGCGCCGTTCGCGCAAAACTGTTTCCATACTGATAAATATTGTATTGCGAGAAAGCATTGGTAATATTGTCCAAATTCATTTTCGCCCGCGCGGAATTTGGCGAAGAAGAAACAATTCTTATATTCACATCAACTCCGGCTTTGCTCGCTTTTTCTTCAAGACCCTTAACCATTTCCTCTTCCATTGGCGACAGGCGATAAACTTCCGGCTGGGGTTTTATTTGATCTTCCGGTTTCTTTTTCTGTCCGCCGGCAAACATCTTTCCAATTTCCCCCAGAATTTTCATAAAAATATTTCCGCTGACCGACCGCATTGCCTCATCAAATTTTTTACCCTGCTGCATTTCCTGGGCAATTTTTATTCCCGACCGCCGCCATTCTTTTCGCGCTGAGCGAAGAACAAATTGAATAGCCGCTCCCTCGTTTTTTTCTAATTTCGACAAAATGTTTGTCAACCCGTTCATCGGGTCTGTTTCCATTTTTTTATACGTTTTTATCGGGAAAAAATGAGGACGTTTGAAAGTTAAATAAGCGCCGCGGATATCTCCTGTTGGCGTGAAAATATTATAATCTTTAATCTCTTCAATAAAAGCTTCGTGATAATTCGCCCTAATTTGCTGTTCAACATATTCTTGCAAATGTTTCGGCACGGCAACATAAAAAGAAATTAAACCTTTATCCGCGACAATTTCAAAAGAAAGATAATCGGTCCGGCCGGTAAGCCACGCTCCGATTCCTTTCTGCGCTTTTAATCCACCGATCGAAGCAAAAAGCGCTTCGGCTGTGGCAATTCCCTCCTGAATCGTTTGAACCGTAATTTCTCTTTTTTCCTGCGCCTGGGCCCTTCCCGCCGATTCCTTGGGAACAGTCACAAGTAAAACAATATTTTTAAAAGAAGAAGACATCCTTGTCCTGTGATGCAAAAATTTTCTAATCAAATAAACTAAAAACCACGATCCCAAAAAAATCGCGGCGAGCGTAAAAATCAATATTCCAATCGGACTTTCAACAAAACTTCCAACTTCCGGCGGAATCTCCGCAGTCGGCAAGGCAATTTGATAAAGAGAAAAAACAAAAATCGCGGCGAGGGCGGTCGACGGAAGCCATCTCCTGATTCTTTCCCAATTTTTTTTCTCTATATCCTCCATAAAATTCTATTCCATTTTTTTCTTCTCGGCCATCGCAACCAACTTATCCGTCTTTATCTTTGCCTCCTGTTCCAGAAAAAATTTATTAACTCCGGGAATTAATTTAATCCAATTACGAATCAATTTTAAAATTTTTCGGGCAATAACTTTTCCCGTCTCCATCATCTTTTCTATTTTTGTTGCTGTCTCTTCCCCTTTTTCCCTAAAAACTGCCTGCTTTTCCTGTGGCATGGAAAAATAAAAGGATTCAAGATCTTCTTCTAAAATTTTTTCGATCTTAACCAAGCCCTCGCTCTTTGGAGTTTTTACTGTGATCGGCGCAACAACCGTTGCCACCATTGGTTTTTTCTTCTCTGCTTCGGGACTAAACTTTTCCCATTCCGGTTTCGGAATCTTTTCCTCTTCAACTTTTTTTTCCGGGCCGATAGAAATTTCTTTTTCTGGGACTGCTTGTTCCAACCCGCCGATCTTTTCAATTTTATCTTTAATATCCATGTACAAATTGCTAATTACTCATTACTAAATTTATAAATTGTATCACATTTTTGAAATTTATGCTAAAATGAAGTTGTTGATAACTCTCACAGAATAATTTTACGAGGAGGAATATGCAAAAAAATATTGAAGAATCTCGCGCCGCAAAATTTTCCTGGATTAATATTACGAAAAACGGCGGAAAAGAACTTGAATATCTTAGAAGAAAATTCGGTTTTCATGAACTTGATTTGAAAGATTGTTTGCCGCCGCTTCAGCGACCGAAATTGGTTGCCCGTCCGAACTATTTGTTCATGATTTTACTTTTCCCGGTTTTTGACAGAAAAACCGGAGTTCTCCGCGCCTCGGAAATAGATTTTTTTATTACGCCCAAAACGCTTATTACGGTAAATCCGAAAGAACTTGCTCCGCTCCAAGAAATTTTTACTAAATGCCGAGTGAAGAAAAATAAATGCTTAAATGCCGCTGATCTTCTTCATGAAATTCTTCACGAACTCCTTCTCTCCTGCTTTCCGATGCTTGTCCATATTTCCAATGATATTGATAATGTGGAAAATCAATTACGTTCTGAATTTGAAAAAGGAACAATTACGGAAATTCTTCGCATTAAAACAAATATCGTGAATTTCAGAAAAGCGATGCAACCGCATAAACAAGTTATAAGATCGCTGATTGCCGAATCGCCAAAATTTTTCCCTACGCAAAAAATAAAAATATATTTTGAAAACTTGGTCAGCTACACCAAAGAAATTTGGGATCTCCTTAATAACTACAAAGATACGATTGACGCCCTGCACGAAACAAATGTTTCCCTGATTGATTTCCGGATAAATGTAATAATGAAAACTCTGACGATTTTTTCCGTGATTGTTTTTCCGCTGACGCTTTTGGCCGCGATTTTCGGAATGAATACGCTTGGTGGTATGCCGCTCACCAACCATCCCTACGGATTCTGGATAATTCTTGGAGGAATGATGTTCGGAGCCCTGGGGTTTCTGTGGTTTTTCGAAAGAAAAAAATGGCTATAAAAAATTAATTCCTCTTTTTCACTTTCTGTCCTTCAGCCGTATCTTCTACCGTGTAACCGAACTCTTCAATTTCCGCGCGTAATTCATCCGCCCGTTTCCAATCTTTAATTTTTCTCGCCTGCTCGCGCTCCACGAGCAGTTTTTTTATTTTCTCCGGAATTTTCCCCTCTTTTAATATTTCCAAACCAAAACCCAAAACTCCATCCATCGAAAGAAGTGTTCTTTTTGCGATTAATACTTCATCTCTGGAAACTCCCGCGGTTAAGGCTGTATTAATCTCTTTTATAAAATTCAACAGGGCCGCGAGTGCCCCCGAAATATTTAAATCATCACTAAGCGCCGCTTCAAAATCAACCAAATTTTTTTCTGCCGCCCGGAAAAGCTCTGCGCCACCATCTGATTTATAAACAGCGCTGTTAAGTTTTGTCCAAGCTTCATCAATTTTTGCGAGATTCTTCTCTGCCGCATTAAGTCCATCAAAAGTAAAATTCAATGAATCGCGATAATGGGTGGAAAGTAAAAGATAGCGAACCGCCCGCGGAGAAAACCCCTTTTCCAAAACTTGATTCAGGGTATAAAAATTATTTTTTGACTTGCTCATCTTTTCTCCGTCCACAAGCAAATGTTTAACGTGCAGCCAAAAACGAACAAATTGTTTTCCGGTCGCGCCTTCAGATTGGGCGATTTCCGATTCGTGATGAGGAAATTTATTATCTTCTCCGCCGGTATGAATATCAATTGTTTCTCCCAAATATTTCATTGACATCGCCGAACATTCAATGTGCCAGCCCGGATAACCCTTTCCCCAGGGCGAATTCCATTGCATTACGTGCGACGGATTTTTAATCCATAAAGCAAAGTCGTAAGGATTTTTTTTCTCAGGTAAAACTTCCACCCGCGCGCCGGCAATTAAATCTTCGATCTTATTTCCTGAAAGTTTTCCCCAGCCAGAAAATTTTGACAGATCAAAATAAACCGAACCGTTTGCTTCGTAGGCATAACCATTCTTTATCAACTTCTCAATTATTTTTATCATCTCTTTCACGTGGTCAGTGGCTTTGGGATATTTCCAAGCTTTTTCCAAATTAATTTTTTTGATGTCAGAAAAAAACGCTTTGGTAAAAAATTCCGCGATCTGCCAGGGATCTTTCTTCTCTCGCCGCGCCGCCGCTTCCATTTTATCTTCTCCGGATTCAGAATCGGAAGTCATATGTCCAACGTCGGTAATGTTCATCACTTGCTTAACTTTATATCCTTCAAATTCCAAAACGCGCCGCAGTAAATCAGCAACTAAAAAAGACCGCAGATTTCCGATATGAACATAATCGTAAACCGTCGGCCCGCAAGTATACATTGTCACCAACTTTTTTTTATTTTTCTTTTCGGACAGAGACTGGAATTTTTCTTTTTGTTTTGTAAGCGAATTGTAAATTTCCAACATTTTGTTTTAAACTAATTTTTCTACTTTGATTATTTTACTCGCAAGCCGGTGTCAGCAAAAAATGCCCCGCCGCAAAAAGCCTTTGGTTCGCCGCCGCCGTAATCAGCAACTAACGCACCCTCATTCGCCGGGGCGCCGTCGACACACCGATAAACAACAATGCTTCCTCCTCCAACGCGCACATTACCCGAAACGGTTAAATCATTTGAAAAAATTCCGGCCCCGAGTAAAGTCAAAGTACTGTTAATCTTTAATTCATCCGCTATTTCTACGTAATCGGCAGGATAATCCGGATCTGCCTTCAAAACCAAATTTCCCGCGTCCGTACCGGGATTTGCCGATTCGGTTGATAAAAGCCCGTAAACTCCCGTATGCCGCATATTTATAGATTTTGTATTGGTTGCGTCAACTGCTTGATTATATCCGCCGCTTCGCGCCGTGATCTGCGTCCCTGAAAGAAATGCATCGCTCAAAATACCGCTGCTGAAATTAAACATTTCCTGAACATTAACCCATTTTATGTATTTTGTTCCGTCATCAAAATAGATAAAATCATCATCCCCGCCCGCAGCCATTCCAACTTTTAAATTACCGCCAATTGTAAGAACGTCTGTTGCTTTATCAAAAGTCAAACCAGTATCACCACTAAAAATTCCGCTATCGTTAAATTGAATTTGTCCATTCACTCCGCCAGGCGCCGCGCCAGCCGGCCACGCCCCTAGACAATTTCCCTGGATACAAAGTTGTATGGCGTTTAACGTACCCGCTCCTCTGTATCCTCCCGCTGCTGCGCCTACTACTCCGGCATCACCATAAACTCCTTGCCCACCAGTGAAATATCCAGACCAAGCCGCAGCATCGGTTACAACACTATACACTCCATAACCAGAACCTTGCGCTTTGAAATAACCTCCGTAATTTTTTCCCGGCGAACCCCCGCCCGCAGCCATAACTCCAATATTGTTATCTCCCCCGGTAACAATTGAAGCGTTGCCGGCGAAAAAACTCCCCCCTTTGTTAAGCCCGGCTAATGACGATGCCGTGCCAGACACAGCTGTGCTGCTCTCGCCGCTCGCTAATCCGTAAAGTCCAAAACTGCTCTGATTATTTGCTATTCCGTAGACGCCAACACCCCCGATCCCATCAGATTGAAAAAATCCGCCCGCATCGCCGGAACTTACCCCCTGTATGGCCGGCGTTAAATTTGTGCTCGCATTAATTTGCCCGGCCACGTCAAGTTTGTAAGCCGGATTTGTGCCAATGCCGACATTTCCGTCGCTTGCCAAAATTATTTTATCGTCATTTCTCCAAAAACGAAGTTGATCGCTTGCTACGTCGCGATAAATCGCCCAATGACTGTCGCCTGCCTGATTACCAAAATCCAATTCCGGATTTCCGCCACCCGACGGCCAGAGATATTCCCGAGGCGCCGTCCCCGCGATTGTTAATTTATAAAGAGGATTGTCTGTGCCCACGCCTACGTTCCCGGCGCTTGTTAAAACTAAGTTATTATTATTTCTCCAAAAACGAAGTTGATCAGTCGCCGCGTCGCGATAAATCGCCCAATGCGTATCCATGGCCGGACTGCCAAAATCCAATTCCGGATTGCTGCCGGGTGCTGGCAAAAAATAAATTCTTGGCGCTACCCCGCCAACCATTAAATTAAAGGCCGTATTTGTTGTTCCGATTCCTACATTTCCAGCTGCGCCAACTTGTACCCGCCCAACTCCATTTGTTTCAAAAGATAATGGCACATTGTCGTTTGTCCCCAAAACAGCGGTTGGTCCAAAACCAACATTTCCCTCGTCAACAAAGGCGTTCACCGCTTCAGGCCAGTTAACGCGGCAATTTCCTTGGATACAAAGTTGCTCGGCGTTCAACGTGCCGAGTCCCATATTTCCTCCGGCTGGCGCGCCGACAATTTGTCCTTGACCCACAGAAAAATTTCCGCCGACAGTTAAATCGCCGGTTTTAATTTGCGCTCCGGCGCCAACATTAATCGGGGCCGGAACATTATCGCCCGGCGGAAGAGCTGACGGTTCTGTCCAAACAACTGCCATTGCGTATTGCAAACCAAAACCGCCCGCCAAACTAAAAATAATGAGGGCTAAAGAAATAAATAAAAGTCGCTGCCGCATAATCTATAAACTTAATTAACTTTATTTAAGTATAACATAAATCAGGAAGACAAAAAATACCCACCCTAATTTTGTACTAATATATTCTACGGAGCATTACGAAATTAAAAAAATAAACCCCCACACCAATACATTGGCGTGGGGGTAAATAAAAAAACGCTGGACAAAGCACAAGTGTCCAGCGTAGAAAAAACAACCAAGAAAAATCCTCCAAAAAAACCGAATTTATTCAGGCTTCGTCAGACCTGTATTGTGTGCCGCGTGATCCCGGGCGTACTCCTCGGCGGAGAAGCTCTTGAAACACACGGTGCAGTAGAACCCGCTCTCTTCATGCGACGGCCGGTCCGCGATCGGAATTTGCGGTCCGGTCTCGCGAGGACTGGTTACGTCGCTTGCCGCTGACGGTCCCGGAATGGTTGGTGTGTGGGGTACAGCTTCAGGACAACCCGTCCGATGCTCATCAAACTCGCGGCGATCGGCAAATTCCCGCCTGCAAACACCGCAAAGGATGGAGGGCGGAACACACGTCCCCAGATGCGCTTCCGGAGACGTAAGAGCAACCTCGCCTCCGTTTTCCCGCACACACGCATCGGAACCGCCCGGTTCCGCCCGCATCGCGACCGGCGGTTCTTCCGGTTGCGTGGACGAAAGCACTACCTCATCCTCGATGTCAACCGAATCAACAGGCTGTACTGGGCCAGGATTCATCTCAACATAGGTCGTACCGCGCGGATCGGGTTCTTCACCCGGCGGCGGTGCGAAAGTCACCGTAGGATTGTCATCACCATCATCCACTTCGTCTTCCGTGGCTGCCGTGGCTCCGCGAGCTTTCCTCAATCGATCCTCCCAATCATCCAACCCACGCGCTTTGTCTTCAAGCTCCTGCTGCGCCTCGGCCATGGATCGCTCGAATTCAGCCTGCTTTCTCCGAAGGTCATCTTCGGCTCTGGCAAGATTTTCCTCCGCCGCTTGGACGTCCTGCTCACGCTGAGGAAGAACTGCCAATTGATCGGCCACTTCGCCTTCCCGCCGGGCAACCTCGTCTTCTCTGGCCTGAAGTTGGCGCCTCTGCTCCTCAAGAGCAGGCACATCTTCGTCAAGACAGCGCATGGCTCCTTCTACTGCGCCGCGTTGCTTGGCGAATTCAGCCTGTTCGGCGCGGAGCCTCTCGGCCCCTTGCTCCAGAGCTTCACGGAGACCGGCAAGCGTCCTTTCCTTTTCTTCTTGGCTCGCCGCTTGCCCGTCGAGCTTTGCTTGCAGGCTCTTTAGTTCGCCGAGAAGTTGCCCCAGCCGTTCATCCTCGGTCTGGACGTGCTTGCGGAAAGCCTCGTGGCGCTCCAGAAGCTTGCGCTCCGCTTCCTTGATCTCGGTCTCGCGACGGTCGCAAGCCGCTTCCCGGTCGACCACTGCCTGCTTCGCTGCGTCCAGATCATCTTGTCCCTTCTTGAGGGTCGCCTCGCGCGCCGCAAGATCCTTATCCTGCGTGTCCTGCTTGTCCTTCTCTTCTCGCAGTTTGGTCTGCAGGTCGTCCTGCGCGCGCTTCTGCCGGTCGAGCTCCTTCGCCTGCCGATCCAGCTCCGCACCGCGCTGCTTGTTCTTCGCAGCCTGCTCAAGAAGACTCGGCTGAGTAATCCGAACAAGGTGATTGAACTCCTTGCCCTTACGGTACGAGACGAACATGATGATGAGAACCGCGAAGAGCGCAGTGATCGCGACTGCCAGGACGATGTAGGTAGAATTTGTCTTCTCGACTTCAACCTGCTTCGGCTGGTGGGAAAGTACTGTTTCAAGATTCGCCAGAAGTTCGTCGTGCTGACCCTTGGCCTCTGCCTCCGATGCGACAAGACCCTTGTTCTCGCTCCGGAGATCGTCGCGTTCGGAGACAAGGTCATCGCGCTCTTGCTGCCGTTCGGCGAGTTCAGTCTTCTCCGCCTCGCGCCCTTGTTCCGCCAGCTTCATCTCGGCCCGAAGCGCCACGAGCTCAATTTGCAGTTGGACGTTTTTGGCCTCGATCAAAATCCGCGGCTCAGGAACGATGAGCGTCTTGCCGGCGATGAGGTAAACCCTCGATCGGCCGCAGACAAACCGGACCGTTCCGTCCCGAAGCTCGACCTTGTGTGGCCTGTCGCAAGCGATGCCGTATGCCGAACGCGGATTGGCCGCCAAGATCTCTTCCTTGGAAAGGCCATACTCCGCCGCCAGGCGCTCCAGTCGATCGCCCCTCTGGACCGTGTAGGTCCTGGGCTCATTGGCCGACTCTTCCGCCTCACCGGCGGACAGGTCCGCCGAAGCAGAAGCCGCCCGAACGAATCCGAGCGCCAGAACGAAAAGAACAACTACCTTTTTCATCTTTCTTCCCTCCTTGGCTAAAAGCCAAGAAATAGATTATTAAGGAACAAAGCCTGCCCATCATTGGGCAAACCTCATTATACTTAAAGACTTTTCTCTGATTTTGTCAAGTGATAAAAACAAAAAATCCCCGCTTATCTCGCGGAAATTTTTCCAAAAAAATTTTTAATTTTTAACTCGCGTTAAACTCTTCCAATAACTCTTTTTGCCGTTTATTCAAATTTGTCGGCGTAATTACAATGACTTCCACCAATTGATCGCCGCGGCCATAATTATTTAAATGCGGAACACCTTTTCCTTTCAGCCGAAAAATCTGCCCTGACTGCGTGCCGGCTGGAATTGTTAATTTTATTTTTCCATCCAAAGTTTCCACCTCAATTTTGTAGCCAAGCGCCGCCTGAGAAAAATTTATTCCCACTTTACTTAAAATCTCATCTTTCTTTCTTTTAAATTCTTTGTCT
>JAHIRI010000068.1 GCA_018818855.1 Patescibacteria group bacterium | reverse complement strand
TAATTGCGCAATCAATTTATCTTTCGCGAGGTCAATAGCTTCCATAATCGTGTGATCGTCTTCGCTAACAAGAAAACTCTGTTTAGGCAGTTTTAAATCAAAAGTAATTTTATAAGCACTCTTGGAACTAAATTTTTCCGCCTTGACCCGAAGCGCCGCAGAATCTTCCACGTGACGATGAATTAATTTTTCCAACTGCGGAATTTTTGTTTCCACGTACTCCTCACACCACTTTTTTTCATTCGGGTCCAGATTCTTGAAAAAATAATTGATTTGCATATTTGAAAATATTAATAATTAATTATCAAATTATAGCACAAAATTGTGAAAAGACGAAACTATTTTAACTTGACAAAAAACCAATTATTGATAAGATTCTCTGATCTGTGGCAAAACAACTTTCACGCCGCAGAGGGAGGAAAACATGAGTTTGACCAATGAACAGCTCGCCAAATTCTTCGGCGGAGACTTCGAAGTTCGGGACTACGAAGGACGACTCCTCGGCGGTACGGGAGGCATCGAGCGCGGACCCATTGAGAGTGCTGAAGTCAATGGGATCGGTCTCTCTGTGCACCTTCATTGGGCCGCGAGGAATCAGACCTTCGACGCCTACAGCCCCGCAGATACCTGGGTCATCTCCAGCCTCAGGACGAAGAGCGGGACGAGCCTCGACGTTTTCGCTGTGTGTCTCGACACCTTCACCGAAGAACCAAACCTGGCCGAGCCTGGTCACGTCCGCTTGAACTCGCCGATCCACGGCCTGGTACTGATTTTTCACCCGCCCGGAGACAACCTCAAGCCGTCGCAGGTCGCCGGCCATCCCGGCGCCCCGCCCACCTAGCGGCACAACAAGTCGTAAAACCGGCCACACGGCCGGACCGAGAGCCTTCGACAAGCTCTCTTTTTTTATTTTTCCCCTTTTTCAGCTATGTGAACTCCCTTAATTTTATAAAATTTAATCAATTTTCTAAGTTTAGGTGACTTTAACTTATTTTCATAAAATTTCTTTAGCCCTTCCCCTTCCGCGCTCTTTACAAATCTTTCGAGTAATCTTTCTGACTTATTTTGCATATCTTTATAAAGTGGCACTATTATTTTTTTGTAATCATTTGGTTTAAAAAACTTACTGTCTATTTTATTATGTTTTATATCGAACCACCTTAAGTTCCACCCATCAAAATATATGTCCAGGAATCCGTGGACATTTTGGAGCCTCCTATCATATAAAAATAATTGTTCCTGCTCCGAATAGAGAGACAAAATCTTTTTAAAAAAATCAATTAAATCAAAAGTGTATTTTTCTATTTTACTAATTTTTATCTTCCTCTTATGAATTTCATCGTAAAGATCTTTGATGCGCTTCTCGCTCTTATCTTTTAAAAAATCTATCATCGTTGGAAACCAAATATAGAATGTCTTACGGCGTAACCCCGGTCGATTCATCATAGCGCGATCTTTTTTATCAAAAAAAACTGCAAACCAATTTTCCATCGGAATTGTGGCTATTGCTAATATCTGAAATGCATCTCTTTTTAAACGCTGATCACTGCGATTAAGAAAAAAATTATTGTCCATATAAGCGCACCTGACTTTATATTTTTACCTAAACCTCACCGGCACGATGAGCGAGTCGGCATTTTCCGGAAGGCCGGAGGGATTGTCTTTTTCCAAAATTAAAGTTCCGGTCGCGGTGGTCGGCGCCGTAAATTCCAAAGTCGCTTTAAACGGCACAAAATTTTCCGTCATCCATTCCTCCGTGGTCATTATATAAGGCGGACTGAGTGGAATCTCATTGCCATTTGCGTCCAAAAGCTTCACCGGAAAACTTGCTTCAAAATACCATGTACCGCGAGCTTGACCGGAAATTTCCAGCGGACTTGTGACAATCGCGTTTGGCCGAGGCGAATCAATTTTTATTAAATCCGTTTTTTCTAATTCATTGCCGATGTATTCAGTAAAATTTTGGCCATTTGCCCGGCACTGGCGCGGATAAGATTCCATAACCGGATTTCCGGCGACAACACATTCTTCAAAATTTGTAATCAACGCTGTGTTTGTATTTTCATTTTCAACCGGCAAAATCGGCTGATAAAATTTGTAATAATAAACTGCCCCACCCAAAATCAAAAGTAAAATGACTAGTAAAAGTACGATTCGTGTTTTCATAGATTTATTGTTCGAGTGAGCCGAAGGCGAATCGAGAACTTCTCGACTCACTCCGTTCGCTCAAAGATTTTTAAATTATTTCTAAAACTTTTTGCCGCGAAGTAAATCCGGAAACAATTTTGACGCGCGATGGAGCAACTTTGAAATATCCGGCAACGACTTTAATAATTGCCTGGTTTGCCAGACCCTTAACCGGCGGCGCGGTAACCGACACTATAAAATTATTTTCATCCACGCGCTCAACTTTTTCCTCACGCGCCCTTGGTTTTGCGCTCACAAATATTTTCATTTTATTCTTTTGCCGAAGCGACGAGATATGTGGCAATAATTGCCGCTGTCTCGGCCCGCAAAGTTAATTTTCCCAAACTGACAATTTGAAAATTTTTCTCCTGCACCGCTTTTATTTCCTCCTCGTCCCATCCGCCTTCCGGTCCGATCCAAACACCAACCCGCCGGCCAACATCAACCGTTAATTTTCTTTGTTCAAAACGTGTCGCGCTAATTTCAAAAAATAAATTAGAATCATTTTCTTCGGCATGGCGCAACGCCTCACTAAATTTTAAAATCTTTCCCACGACCGGTAAAATTCCCCTCCCCGACTGCTCGGCCGCTTCGCGAACAATTTTTTCCAATCTATCCATTCGCAAATTTGTTTTTATGGTTTTCGCGGTGATGACCGGAATAATTTCCGCCACGCCGGCTTCTACCGCTTTTTCCGCGACAAATTCAAAATTTTCTTTTTTCAAAATTGCGGCGTAAAGCACCGGTTTCATTTCCGGCTCGGCATTGTTTGCTTCCACTTTCAAAACATTAATTCCCACGCTCTGTTTTCCAAAACTAATAATTTCCGCCAGCGCCTCTCTCCCCTTCCCATCGCCCAAAATAATTTCCTCGCCCGCCCGAAGCCGCAAAACATTTTTTATCTGATTATAAATTTCTTTATTGGTAATTGATGAAATTTTTTTGTCAAAATTAAAATGACTGATAAAACGATGCACTTTCATAAATTATTTTTACACACTTATTTATTAGTTAAATTAAATACCACAATCCCGAAAGCCACGACGACGTTCAACGATTCTTTCTTCCCGCGCATTGGAATTTCCAAAATTTTATCCGCCCGGCGCAAAACCGCTGGCGGCAAACCGTCCACTTCCGCTCCCAAAATCAAGGCGACTTTAAAATTTTTAATTTTTAACTTATTATACGGAATTGATTTTTTACTCTGTTCAATCGCAAAAATTTTATAACCTTCTTTTTTTAATTTATCAAGAATTGCTGTCGTTCGGCTAATTTTCTCCCACTTCACCCAATTTTCTGCGCCCAAAGCGACTTTCGCAATTTTTTCATTCGCTCGTCCGAAACGATCAGTCGGCGTCGGCGTTATCCCGCACAAATAAATTTTCTCGCACCCAGCCGCGTCGGCCGTTCGAAAAATAGAACCGACATTATGCGTGCTTCTGATATTATGAAGAATCACAACCATATTTACTTCCCGCCCGCCAACTGTCCGCAAGCACCTTTTATTCCCCGCCCAAAACGATAACGCTCGGTCACGATAATTCCCGCGCGGCGTAAATTCTCTTTGAATTTTTGGACTGCTTCTTTTTTTGATGGCAAAAAATTTCCCGTTGGATTATATAAAATCAAATTTACAAAAATTAAATTTCTCGGAAGCTGGCTCAAAAGCGTTGCCAATTCGCGCGCGTGCTCTGGCCGATCATTAAAATTTTTGATCATTAAATATTCAAACATCACTTTTCGTCCGGTTGTTTCCAGATATTCCCCGACCGCCGCCAAAATTTTTTTAATATTATATTTTTTTCCAACCGGCATAATTTCATTCCGCAATTTATCATTTGGCGCGTGGAGAGAAATTGCCAAATTAACCTGCATCGCTTCTTTGGTAAATTTTCTTATTCCTTCCACGACTCCGGCGGTGGAAATGGAAATATGCCGCGCGCCAATTCCCAATCCCTTCTCATCGTTTAAAATTTTTATGGCGGCGATTACATTTTCATAATTTAAAAACGGTTCGCCCATTCCCATAAAAACCACGCTGTCCGCTCTTTGATTTTCTTTTTTTAAAAATCTCGCTACGCACAAAACTTGTTCAACGATTTCTCCGGCCGAAAGATTTCTTATAAATCCCATTTTGCCCGTGGCGCAAAAAGTACAACCCAGGGGACAACCGACTTCAGAGGAAACACAAACCGTGTTTCGCTCTTCATGGCGCATTAAAACCGATTCAATTTTTTGCCCGTCGCCAAGTGTAATTAAAAATTTAACTGTTACGCCATCACTGGAAATAAACTTTTTAAAATCAATCTGAAGTGGAACTTCTTGATTCAACTTTTCTCGAAACGCGGCCGGCAAATTACTCGCCTCATTCCAATTTTCAATTAATTTGGAAAATATGGCTTCCTTCGCCTGTTTTAGGCGGAAAGCCGGTTCATCCGCAAGAATTTTTTCTAATTTTTCTAAATTCATATTTTGATTGCGTCACTTTTCTTAAACCGCCCGACGCGTGTCCGTTCGAGCGCCGCTAAATATCCTC
>JAHIRI010000067.1 GCA_018818855.1 Patescibacteria group bacterium | reverse complement strand
TTATTATTATTATAACATTTTTTACTTATTTAGTCTTCTTTGCTTTTTTAAACTTCTTTAAAACCCCTGTCATTTCTTTAATGAGAGAATTAAATTTTTCCGGCTTAACCATTGCTATAATTTCATCATCGTGGGCAAAAATAAAAAATTTATCACCAGGTCCAATCTTCATCGCCCTCCGGACTTCTTTGGGAATAACAATTTGTCCCCGCTCCCCAGCGGTTGTTAAGCCATAAAATTTAAAATCGTTTGGTGAAAAATGTGCCATATTAATTTAAAAAAATTAAATTCGAAAAGTATGATTTATCATATTTTACATAATACCAAAAAGACGATATTTTGGCAATACCGTCTTGTGCATAACTAAATTTTCCAAAAATCTATTTTTTCTCAACCACTAAAGTGCACTTTGTTAAAATTCCGGCCAACGCGCCAACAGCGGCCAAAACCGGAAGAAAAACTGCGCCAACCACAGCAAAGGTTAAGGGAATTTCCATTATTACTTCTTCTTTTTCATTTTTGATAATGATCCGCCGGGCATTCCCCTCTTTAACTATTTCTTTTACTTTCTTTAAAATTTCTTCGCCGGAAACTTTGAATTCTTCAGTCATATAATTAATTTATATTTTTTATTTTTTAAATCGAATTTTATTCTGAATTCATCACAAAAGCGATAAACTCAGAAAAACGGAGAGGGCGAGATTCGACCTCCTCGGTGCCAGCCTCGGCGCCGCGTAAGCGTTACGGGGTGAATTCTCATCAAAACCCTCAAATTTTCTCAAATATGCCAAACGGCAAATTTGAGAAAACGGAGAGGGCGAGATTCGAACTCGCGATACCTTACGGTATGCACGCTTTCCAAGCGTGTGCACTAGGCCACTATGCGACCTCTCCATATTTTACAATTCTAATCTATTTATTTATAAAAATCAAACCCCCACCATCTCTGGCGGGGGTTTTCGAAAAAATACCGTAATTTATAGATAACTGTCAATGATTTGTTTGAATTGCGCGTAAGGTACTGCGCCGCTCACCAACTCGCCGTTCACAAAAGTCGCTGGCGTGCCTTCAACTCCGGCGGCAAGCGCCGCTTGCTCTTCCGCACTAATTTCGCTCGCATATTTTCCGGAATCAAGACAATCATTAAATTTACTAGTATTCAATTTCAAGTTTTTTGCTTCTGCCTTCCACTTGTCCACACTCATTGTTCCAGCCCCGTTAGCCGCGAAAATTTTATCATGCATTTCCCAAAATTTTCCCTGCTCAGCGGCACATTCCGAGGCTTCAGCCGCTTTTTCAGCATTTGCATGGAATGAAAGCGGATAATGTCGGAAAACCACACGGACATCATTTCCATAATCTTGGATAACTTTATCTATTGTGGCTTTATGATTCAGGCAATAGGGGCATTCAAAATCAGAATATTCTATTAAAGTTACCTTTGCGTCCGCCGGACCTTTCACGTGATCATCGCCCGTAATAGGAGGAACTTCGGCGACCGGCGCTCCAACTGGTTCAGTCACGGTCGGTTGATTAACATTTGCCACGGCGTTTACATTACTGTTTCCACTCTCCTTAGCCAAATTTATTCCTTGTCCAGAAAAAGTCAGAACAAAAAATCCTACTAAGGATAAGGTGCTCATCCCGGCAACGCCACACATCAACCCAAGAAAAAAGGAAGTGCGTCGAGTCCCATTTACGAGGTCACTATTCATTTGATCATTCATATTTTTAAAAAAAATTAATGATTAAAGATTTTAAAATCTTAATACAAATAGTCGGTTCTGTCAAATCACTTTTTTCTTACAAGATAATCGTAGGCTGCGAGGGCCGCTTTTGCCCCTTCACCCGTGGCAATAACAATCTGTTTTTCCCGAACCTCTATCTTAATATAACACTCACAATCAACTATCATCTTGGCAGGGGCTATAGTCCTCCGCCGATGATAATTGCGTCGTACATAAAAAGTTAAGATTTTAACTTTTCGCTTCTAATTTTCAATTTATAAAACAAGATTATTCCTGTCACAAACAACGCCACTGATAAATACTGTGCCAAAGTCAAGCCAAAATATCTTGGATCAGCTCCAACCAAATCTCGCACGCGCAAAAAATCCAAAAAGAAACGCGCTATTCCGTAACATATTGAAAAAATGGCGACGTAAAATCCGGAGAACCGCGACCGACGATACAAAAATAAAAAAAATAAAAAGATAGCAAGACCAAGAAGCGAATCATACAACCCCAAATCATGTCGAACGCCATCAGGATAATTTACTCCCAGAAAAAATCCCGTTTTTATCCCCGGATGATCGTGAATAAAAAAACACCCAAGCCGACCAACAAAAAGACCTATCGGCAAACCAAAAGTAAGCGCGTCGGCGTATTGCCAAAAATCTAATTTATTTTTTTTCAAATAAATTATCGTCGCTAAAATTGCTCCGATAAATCCGCCATAAACCGACATCCCACCCTGCCATAACTTTAAAATATCAAGCGGAGCGGCAAAATAAATTTTTAAATGTTCCGCAACATAAAGCAAGCGGCCGCCAACAAGCGCAAACAAAATTATCCAAAAAGCTAAATCATAAACGCGATTTTCCTCCAATTTTTTTTTCTTCAATTCAAAATAAACAACAGCCATTCCAACGACAAAACCGAGTGAAACAAAAATCCCCCAAATATTTAATTTTAAAAAACCAACATTTATTGATTGATATTCAAACCAAGGAATCATTTTTTTTAATTTAAATTTTTCCTAAAATCATCAAAGCGCTGAGAATAAGCGATCCCAAACCTAAAACCAAACGCAACCACTTTCTGTTTTTTGTCCGCCACTCCTCCATCTGCTTCGCGGAAATTCCAAAATAAACCAAACCCAAAATAATAAAAAGTGGCAAGACAAAAATTAAATTATAAAGCAGAAGATACGGCACGGCGGAAATCTGCGTTCCGCGATTTGCAAGCAATCCCAAAATCGCGATATAGACTCCCCCAGTACAAGGCAACTCAAAAGCGGAAACCAAAAATCCAAGTATGATCGCCGCGGGAATTGAGGCCTTGCGTATATATTTTTCAATTAGAGGTTTTTTTGATTCCGGAATCGCCAAAGTAAATCCCTTTCCATACCAGAAAAAATCTTTAACATTTACAAGGCCGACAAAAAGTAAAATCACAGCAGCAATTTTATAAATAATTTCTGCCACGCCAAATGTTGTCAAAATCCTCAGCAACCCCAACCCCGCCAAAAAATAAACCGCAAAAACTGTTCCGATATAAACCAACCCCACGCGCAAAATTAATTTTGGCGAACCAATAGCCAAAAGATACCCGATTAAAAAAATCAAGACGGCGAAAGCACAAGGATTTATTGAATCAATCGCCGCCCCGCCGATAAGCGCCGGTATTGTAAGAGTGCTAAACATTATTTTTTCTTTTTAATAATAAAATAAATGAACATGACGCCAAAAACGGCGATCACTCCAATTGTTATCCAGCCAGCTGCTTCATTCCCGCCGGGAGCCGGCGCATTAACGTCGATGTCCCCCATTCCCTGAACCTTACTCCCCGGAGACTCGCAGACTTCTTCTGTTGAGCATTTCTCCACTGCATTTTTTAATTTTTCATAGCTCTCGCCAACAATCACTTCATTACCAATAAAAATCATTGGCACGCCGTTTGAATTAGAGTTATAAGCCGCAGTCATTTTTTGGAAAAGATCCTGATTTTCTTTATCAAAATAAACTTCAAAATCCTTCACGGTCAGATTCGGATAATCAACTTTTAGCCCTTCAAGATAACTTTTCATTCTGGCGCAATGAGGACAACCCTGACCTTCAAAAAAATACAACTCTACCGGATTAGCGGCTGCCCGCGCCAAACCTGGTAAAAATAATATAAGAAAAAAAATAATCAAAATAATTTTTCGCATATGTGTTCATTCTACAACAAATATCATCCCGCATCAAGCCACGGTATAATATTTAAATTTTTATAACTTTACCCTTTTCAACCTTAAGGAATTAGTCACGACGCTTAAACTGGACAAGCCCATTGCCCCGGCTGCAAAAATCGGATTAAGCAAAATCCCAAAAAGGGGGAAAAGAACGCCGGCCGCTACCGGAATCAAAATCGTGTTATAGGCATAAGCCCAAAAAAGATTTTGTTTGATTATCCTCATTGTCGCTCTGGAAAGTTTTAATGCCGCGACAATACTTCTTAAATCCCCTTTCATTAAAGTTACATCGCCCGCTTCCATGGCAACGTCCGTGCCGGTACCCATGGCAATACCAACGTCTGCCGCGGCAAGCGCCGGCGCGTCATTGATTCCATCGCCGACCATGGCAACAATTTTTCTTTCTTTCTGAAGTTTTCTAATTTCTTCTTCTTTGTTTTCCGGCAAAACTTTCGCAATGACACGGCTGATTCCCACTTGCTTGGCAATGGCTTCAGCGGTTTTTTGATTATCACCAGTCATCATAATTACTTCCAATCCCATTTTTTTCAATTCCTCAACCGCCGCCCTGGAACTTTCTTTTGGCGTGTCGGCAACGGCGATCAAACCTATTTCTTTCCCATCCATCGCAACAATCATAACTGTTTTTCCCTGTCCTTCAAGTTCTGTCATTTTAGAATCACCTTCTGCTATAACGACTTTTTGATTATTCATAAATTCTCTTGTCCCCACTAAAACTTTTTTTTCAGAAACTTCAGCCTTAACTCCCGCGCCGGCGATCGCTTCAAAATTTACTGCCTCACCAAAAGTAATATTTTTATTTTTAGCCGCTTCAACAATTGCTGCACCCAACGGATGTTCAGAATTCTTCTCTGCGCTCGCCGCAAGATAAAGTATTTCATTTTCCGGCAACTGGCTGAGTGGGACAATATCCGTTAGTGCCGGCTTGCCCGTGGTGATCGTGCCGGTTTTATCCAAAACAACGGCATTGACTTTATGGGCAATTTCCAAACTCTCTGCGTCTTTAATCAAAATTCCATTCGCCGCTCCAACTCCGGTGCCCACCATAATCGCCGTCGGCGTGGCAAGACCCAAGGCGCATGGACACGCAATAATTAAAACTGCCACGAAATTTAAAAGCGCTAAAGTTAAGGCCGGAGCCGGACCGAAAATAACCCAAACTATAAACGTAACCGCGGCGATCCCCAAAACCACGGGAACAAAAATCGCCGTGACTTTATCGGCCAATCTTTGAATCGGCGCCTTGGACCCTTGTGCCTTTAAAACCAATTCAATAATTTGCGACAAAACGGTTTCTTTTCCAACTTTAGTCGCCTTAAATTTGAAAGCATTGAATTTATTTATGGTTGCCCCAACAACGGGATCACCAACTTCTTTTGTCACGGGCATTGATTCT
>JAHIRI010000066.1 GCA_018818855.1 Patescibacteria group bacterium | reverse complement strand
TAGCCCCACCGGGATTCGAACCCGGGTTACCACATTGAAAGCGTGGTGTCCTAGACCAGACTAGACGATAGGGCCGCAAAGATCAACTTGAAAATATTTTATCGCAAATAATGTTTTTGGTCAAGTACTTTTTGCGTCCTTATTTTTTGCGCTCATACTATATAAAAAAATCCTCGACCGCGCGTTTGGATGACGCGGAGTCGAGGGTTTGGCTCCCGAGTTAGTGTGTGCTGGAATCTACCGGCTGGTACCGTCGGGATTCAGAACGCGAAGCTCTACGCCCGGCGGAAGGATGATCGTGGCAACCTTCTTCTCGACAGGTCGTTCTTCGTCGCCGTTTTCCTTCTTCGGATCTTGGAATTGGCCATTGACAGAGAGGCGGACGAAGCGCCTAAGCTTTTCTCCGGGGTCATTCCCGAGCCGGAAATGTATGGCGCTGATGATGAGTTTCTGTACAGCTTGGAGAGTCCTTTTTCTCCGGCCAGTCAGGATACGCCCGAGCTGGTCGTCAACATCAATGTTCAGCGTCAGGATTTGATCGGCGTCGATCACGTTGAGCCGATAGTCGTAGTCTGCGCCCTCCTCGATTTCGTCTTGGTCTAAGAGGTCGTAGACCTTGAGAATTTGACGAACGACGGTGATGGCCAGATCCTTGAGATCGGGGGTTTGCGCGGGTTCGGGCATTAGTTTTTCCTCCTTGGTGCTTTTGTACTAGCACCGATAGTTGGGGAGCCAGCAGGGAAGTTTATCTCGAAGCTTGATTTTTGTCAAGAATTAAAATATAGTATAGGATTAATTAAGACTAATTGTTTAATAAATAAAATGCGCATTTTGGGGATTGAAACCCTGCAGTAAAGCAGAGCTTACTACGGGGCGGGACGATGGAGGAACAAGATGAATTTAATAGAGTAGTACTATTATTTTTTTATGTTAGTGCTGGGAATCGAAACATCTTGTGACGAAACAAGCGCGGCGGTCGTTCAAAGCGACGGCCGGAATTTTAGTGTTTTAAGCAATGTTGTTTCTTCACAGATAAAAACTCATGCTAAGTACGGCGGAGTAGTGCCTGAAGTGGCAGCGAGAATTCATGTGGAAGCGATTTTGCCGGTTATTGAAAAAGCGTTCGGTTCGGGTGGGATGAAAAAAATTGACGCAATCGCCGTGGCTTCGGGGCCGGGTTTAATCACTTCGCTTTTGGTAGGAAATGAAGTGGCGCGAATCTTGTCTTGGTTTTTGAAAAAGCCGCTTGTGGGATTGAATCACATTGAGGCGCATATTTATGCGAATTGGTTAATGAACAAAAAAATGAATTTTCCGGCGTTATGTCTTGTGGTAAGTGGAGGACATACGGAATTAATTTTGATGTGCGGGCACGGTAAATACGAAGTGATTGGCGAGACGCGCGATGACGCGGCGGGAGAATGTTTTGATAAGGCGGCAAAAATTTTGGGATTGGGGTATCCGGGAGGACCGGCGGTTGCTGCGGCTGCGGAAAATTTTGTCTTTGCGAGCATAGCGAAGCAATCTCATAAAGATGGGATTGCCGCGTCGCCCCGCCAAGGCGGGACTCCTCGCAATGACATCCGGTTGCCCAGACCGATGATGGACTCGCCAGATTTTGATTTTTCTTTTTCCGGTTTGAAAACGGCCGTGCTTTACGCAGCGCGAGATTTAAAAAATAAATATAAAATGGAAAAAATTATTCCCGCTATGGCGCACGAAGTTCAGGAAGCAATTGTTGATGTGCTTCTCGCGAAAACAATTCGGGCGGCAAAAAAATATAATGTAAAAACCGTAATGCTTGCCGGCGGAGTTTCGGCGAATAAAAGTTTGCGGGAAAGATTTGTAGCGGCGATGGAAAAAGAATTGCCGAGCGCGGATTGGAATATTCCAGATTTTAAATATTGCACGGACAACGCGGCCATGGTCGCGGCGGCCGGATATTTTCATGTCGCGAAAAAAGATTTTACACCGTGGCGGAAATTAAAAGTTGACCCAAATTGGGAATTAT
>JAHIRI010000065.1 GCA_018818855.1 Patescibacteria group bacterium | reverse complement strand
TTTTTTAAAAAAAACTATTGACCATTTTTAAAATACATTCTATAATACCTAAATTATCTAAATTAAGGTTAAGGGAAAATAAAGCTGTGGATAACTCTCCAAAACAGTCAGAAATTAAAGAAAAAAATCAATCCTGGTCAGCGCTTTCTCTGGCCTGGCAGCTTGGTTATTCCATTGCTATTCCAATCGTTGTTTTGGCGCTTGGCGGAAGGATGCTTGATAAAAAATTTAATACTTCGCCGTGGCTCCTGCTGGCCGGGATTCTTTTATCCCTGGTTGTTTCAACTTTTGCGGTATATTTTAAGACAATCAAAATTTTATCCGAAGCTGGACTCGAAAATAAAGAAAATAAAAAAGAATAGCCCTGATCCCCGAATTATTTCTATGAATATATCTTTGGCGGCAGAAACAATCTTTCATATCGGAAGTTTTCCGGTCACGAATACCTTGCTCGTGGCCTGGGTTATTATTTTATTTTTGATTATCATGGCACTTGTGGTTGGAAGAAAAATAAGAGAAGTTCCGAAAGGTTTACAAAATTTTGTAGAAACAGTTGTAGAGGGAGCCCTGAATTTTATGGAAACAATCACGGGAGACAGGAAGCAGGCTAGACAATTTTTTCCGATTGTTTTTACAATTTTTCTTTTCGTGATTTTGTCCAACTGGGTTGAAGTTATTCCCGGCCTCGGTTCAATTGGCATTTGGGAAGAACATCACGGTGAGATGATTCTCGTACCATTTATTCGTTCAGCCTCAGCTGACTTGAATGTTACTCTGGCCATTGCTATTGTCTCAGTAATTTCCACTCAAATTTTTGGCATTGTCGCTCTTGGCATTTGGAAATACGGAAAAAAATTTCTGCCGTTCGGGGGTTTATTTAAAATCAAATATGGTTTTGTTCCGGTTCCTTCTTTTGGCGGGTTTATAAATTTTTTCGCCGGAATTTTAGAATTAGTTGCAGAATGTGCAAAATTTGTTTCTTTCTCTTTCCGGCTTTTTGGAAATATTTTTGCTGGTGAAGTTTTACTTACGGTTGTAAGTTTTCTTGTGCCTTATATTGTACCCTTGCCGTTTTTGTTTTTAGAATTTTTTGTCGGGTTTGTTCAGGCTTTGGTTTTTGCAATGTTGACTTTGGTCTTTTTGAAGATGGCGGTGACAGAACATGAACACGAAGAGCACGAGGCGCACAAAGCACATTAATAAATAAATTAATAATTAATAAAACGACAGTAAATCGCCGACGTTAAATAAAATTAAAGTATTTCCGTCGAAAGCGGATGACTGTCAAAAAATTATGGCTGTCGAAGAAACAAAAGAAGTAGCGACCGGCATTCTCAACAATTTAGAGGCCGTGAAAGTTATTGCCGCTGCTCTTACCATTACTCTCGGTGCGTTCAGTCCGGCTATGGCTATTGGTAAATTAGCCGGTAAAGCTATGGAATCAATCGGCCGAAACCCGGAAGCTGCTTCAAAAGTACAGACTGCGATGATTTTGGCTATCGCCTTTACTGAAGCCATTGCTATTTACGCGCTTGTCGTGGCTTTGATCATTAAGTTTGTTTAGTCCACGGTTAGGAAGTCCACGGTAAAAATCCGCCGCGGACTTAAAACTTTGAATTAAACTAAAAAATATGGAATTATTAGATAAATTAGGAATTGATTGGCGGCTGCTTGTTGCTCAGCTTGTTAATTTTTTGATTCTGGTTTTGATTTTGTATAAATTTTTGTATAAGCCGCTTTTAAAAATGCTGGAGAGCCGCAGGGAAAAAATTGAAAAAGGATTGCATGACGCCGAACAGCTTGGGGTGGAATTAGAAAGAACAAAAGAGCTTCAGGCCGAGGAAATTAAGAAGGCAAAATTTGAAGCCAGAGAAATTGTTGAAGAGGCGGGGAAGCGCGCTGAAGCGGCCGGAGCAGAGACAAGGGCCCAAACAAAAGTTGAGGTGGAAAAATTAATTTCTGCGGCAAAAAATCAAATTATAGGCGAAAAAGAAAAAATGATGAGTGAGGTTAAAAAAGAGGCGATTGAGCTAGTTCTTGCCGTGGCGGAAAAAGTTGTTGGCAAGAGTATGGATGTAAAAGCGCAGAAAAATTTAATAGAAGAAACGTTGCGGGAAGCCGATAAGAAATAAAGGACATTTATCTTGTTATGAAAATAAAACCTAAACAATACGCTGTTGCTTTATATGAAGCAGTAAAAGACGCACCGAAGGAAAAGGTGCGCGGCATTTTAGATAATTTTGTAAAAACGCTTGTGAAAAATAACGCGCTTCGTTTTGCGCCGCAGATTATCGATTATTTTGTAAAATATGCCAATCGCACGGAAGGAATTGCAGATTTAAAAATAAAAAGCGCCGAGCCGATTAAAGACGAGTTGATAGAAAGAATAAAAAAAGCTGCGCCGGAGATTTTAGGAAAAGATTTTAAAAAAATAAATATTCAGCAGGAAGTCAAGCAGGGTTTGATGGGCGGCTTTGTTCTTGAATGTGATGATATAATTTTTGACGCAAGTATTAAAAATAAATTTCAAACATTAAATAAAATTTTAAACTAAAATCTAATATGTCGGATGTAAATTTCATTATTGAAAATTTAAAAAAACAAATCGCCGAAGCGAAAGTTTCTTCTGGGGCGGAAAAAGTTGGCCATGTCGCGGAAATCGGCGACGGTATCGCGAGAATTACCGGACTCTCGGATTGCATGGCCGGAGAAATGCTTGAATTTGTAAGTAGCGAAAAATCCGGAGAATCAGTTTTTGGCGTTGCCCTGAATCTTGAAGAAGATATTATCGGCGCCATGATTTTGGGTGAGTATGTTCACATTAAAGAAGGGGATACGGTGAAAAGCACTGGTAAAATTTTATCCGTGCCGGTTGGTGAAAATTTAGTTGGAAGAGTTGTTAATCCATTGGGCCAACCCCAAGACGGCAAGGGCGCAATAAAAGAAAACAAATTTTATCCGATTGAAAAAATTGCCCCCGGCGTTATCACAAGACAATCTGTTAAAACTCCTCTTCAGACCGGGATTAAAGCAGTTGATTCAATGATTCCAATCGGCCGCGGGCAAAGAGAATTGATTATTGGTGACCGTCAGACCGGAAAAACCGCTCTCGCGATTGACGCGATTATAAATCAGAAAGGAAAAGATTGTGTCTGTATTTATGTTGCCGTTGGGCAGAAGGAATCAAAAATTGCAAAACTCGTTGCGAAGTTGGAAGAGTTTGGGGCAATGGAGCACACAATTATCGTGGCCGCTGGCGCTTCGGACCCGGCTTCACTTTCTTTTATTGCGCCATATGCTGGTTGCGCTATGGGCGAATTTTTTATGGATCAAGGAAAAGACGCGCTCGTAATTTATGATGACCTTTCCAAGCACGCCGCCTCTTACCGTCAAATTTCTTTGCTCCTGCGCCGGCCGCCGGGACGCGAAGCTTATCCGGGCGATATTTTCTATTTGCATTCCCGCTTGCTTGAACGCGCCGCAAAATTAAATCCTGACTTTGGCGGCGGATCTTTAACCGCCCTGCCGATTATTGAAACTCAAGCCGGCGATGTTTCCGCCTACATTCCGACAAATGTTATTTCTATTACCGACGGCCAGATTTATTTGGAAACAGATTTATTTTATCGTGGTACGCGCCCGGCCCTGAATGTCGGCCTTTCGGTTTCCCGCGTCGGTTCATCCGCCCAGACAAAAGCCATGAAAAAAGTTGCCGGCCGCCTGCGTTTGGACTTGGCGCAGTATCGCGAGCTTGAAGCCTTTGCCCAATTTGCTTCTGATCTTGATGAAACAACAAGAAAACAACTTGAGCGCGGAAAAAGATTGGCGGAAATTTTAAAACAGGATCAATACGTGCCAATGGCAATGGAAAATCAGGTAGCAATTCTTTACGCCGGTACAAATGGCTATCTTGATGATGTCGCGGTTGAAAATTTAAAAGAATGGGAAGATAAATTCCACGCGTATCTGAAATCGGAATCAACCGGAGTTTTGGAGGAAATTGAAAAGAAAAAAGAGTTGACTCCGGAAATTGAAGAAAAGTTGAAAACGGCGATTGGGGATTTTAAAGCGAGCATTTAATATCTAATTTACTGTCATGGCCGTTTCTACTAAAATCATCCGAAGGCGCATCAAGTCCATCACCAACACCAAAAAAATTACCAAGGCGATGGAACTTGTTGCTGCTTCAAAAATGAGAAAAGCCCAACAGGCAACGCTTCGGACGAGAAGCTATGCCGACCGGGCCTGGTCTTTAATTTCTGATTTGGCGGGGAAAACCGATTCAAATATTCATTCATTTCTTGTTAAAAAAGATAAAATTAAAAAAGTTTGCGTGGTTTTAGTTTCTTCAGATCGCGGCCTTTGCGGCGGGTTTAACGCGCAAATTATTAAAAAGATCGCGGAGTTTTCCAGGGGTCTAACGGAAAAGAATATTGAACTAGAATTTATAACCATTGGAAAAAAGAGCAAGGATTTTGCAGCCAGACATAAGATGAAAATAATTGCTGATTTTACGAATTTGAGCAGTGTGACGCGACTTGCGGAAATTAGGGCAGTCGGGAAAATAGTGATTGATGATTTTTCCGCGGGAAAATATGATGAAGTTTATCTTGCCTACACTGATTTTATTTCTACAATTTCACAACGTCCGAGAATTTTAAAACTTTTACCGTTCTCCCGCGAGCGCGATTTTGATTTAGGAAGAGTTGGTAAAGAAAAAAAGACGGAAGAAGAAGTTCAAGAAAAAGAACACGAATTTATTTTTGAACCTTCCCCCGATCAAGTTTTGGAATATATGTTGCCAAGAATGGCAGAGATGCAAATTTTCCAGGCGATTTTAGAATCAAACGCCTCGGAACATTCAGCAAGAATGGTTGCCATGAAAAATGCTTCGGATTCTGCGGAAGACATGATTTTTGATTTAACTTTAATGTATAATCAAGTTCGCCAGTCAGCCATCACAAAAGAAATTATGGAAATTGTGAGCGGCAAGGCGGCGTTGGAATAATTAATTTATAAATTTTTTTGTCGAGGATAGTGAGAGAAGAAACGTGCTTGCACGTTCTTCCGAACGTCGCAGGCAATATTTATATAATAAAATATAAAAAATATGAACAAAGGAATTATCAAACAAATTATTGGTCCGGTTGTTGACTTGGAATTTAAAGAAAAAATTCCGCAAATTTATAATGCAGTAGAAATTAAAAAGAAAGATGGCGGAAAGCTTGTTCTTGAGGTCCAACAGCATTTGGGTGGAGGCGTGGTCCGCGCTGTGGCTATGGGTGCGACTGACGGCTTGCAGCGGCAGATGGAAGCGGTTGATACCGAGGCGCCGATTTCCGTGCCGGTCGGGAAAGAAACGCTGGGCAGAATGTTTAATCTCTTGGGTGAACCGGTTGACGGACTTGGAGAATTTAAATCAAAGAAACAATATCCAATTCATCGTCCGGCGCCGAAGTTTACGGATCAGACGACAAAAACAGAAATTTTGGAAACTGGCATCAAGGTTATTGATTTGATTTGTCCGATTGTAAAAGGCGGCAAGGTTGGTTTGTTCGGTGGTGCGGGCGTGGGGAAGACAGTTATTATCATGGAATTGATTAGAAATATCGCCCAGGAACACGGCGGCTTTTCCGTTTTTGCTGGAGTGGGGGAAAGAACGCGCGAAGGAAATGATTTATATCATGAAATGAAAGGATCAGGAGTTTTGGATAAAACAACCTTGGTTTTTGGCCAGATGAATGAACCGCCGGGGGCAAGACAGCGTGTCGTCCTTTCGGCTCTTGCCATGGCCGAATATTTTCGTGATGAAGAAAAACAAGACGTTTTACTTTTTATTGATAATATTTTCCGTTTCACGCAGGCTGGTTCTGAAGTATCCGCGCTCCTTGGCCGCATTCCTTCAGCCGTAGGTTATCAGCCAACACTTGCCACGGAAATGGGTGAAATGCAGGAAAGAATTACTTCCACACACGAAGGTTCAATTACTTCCATACAGGCGGTTTATGTTCCGGCCGACGACTTGACTGACCCAGCTCCAGCCACGACTTTCGCGCATTTGGATTCAACGGTTGTTTTGGCAAGAGCTCTCACTGAACTTGGTATCTACCCGGCTGTTGATCCGCTTGATTCAACTTCCACAATTTTGGATCCAAAAATTGTTGGTGAAGAACATTATAATGTTGCCCGCCAAGTGCAAAAAGTTTTGCAGCGCTATAAAGATTTACAAGATATTATTGCTATTCTGGGCATGGAAGAATTATCAGAAGAAGATAAACAAACCGTTTCGCGCGCCAGAAAAATTCAAAAATTCCTGTCTCAGCCGTTCTTTGTTGCAGAAACTTTTACCGGCACGCCGGGTAAATATGTTTCGCTAAAAGATACTATCCAAAGTTTTAAAGAAATTTTGGAAGGAAAGCATGACGACAAACCAGAGCAAGCTTTTTATATGAAGGGCGGAATTGAAGAAGTAACAGCTTAAAAAATTAACGCCACTTCCATGGCCGCAAAATTAAAATTTGAAATTATTACTCCCGAAAAAGTTGTCCTGAAAGATGAAGTTGACCAAATAACCATTCCTACGGCGGAGGGGGAGATTACTGTTTTGCCAAACCACATTCCCTTGATTGCTGTTTTGCGACCAGGGGAAATCGTCGCTAAAAAAGACAATGAAGAAATTGCTATGTCCTGTTCCGGCGGATTTATTGAAGTGACAGGAGACAAAGTTTTGATTTTAGCCGATACGGCGGAAAAAGCGGAAGAACTTATAGAAGAGGAAATCGAAAAAGCTCGCGAGAGGGCAGAAAAAATTCTTGAAGAAAAACATGTTGATGCGGAAAAATATGCCGATGCCGCGGCCGGTCTTGAACGCGAATTAGCCAGATTAAAAGTCGCGCGAAAGAGAGGGAGGGCTAGGACTGCGCCGAGTATTAGAGTTGAGGA
>JAHIRI010000064.1 GCA_018818855.1 Patescibacteria group bacterium | reverse complement strand
GTCCAAAAACGGAGAGGTCAGTCTTGATGCTGATTGGCAGATTGGATATAAGCGTCAAATGGAAATATACCAATGGTTGTTTCGCAAAAACGGATTTCAAGTTTCTGATACAGGATATTTTGTCTATTGCAATGGCGATACTGACAAAGAAGCTTTTGATGGTAAGTTGGAGTTCGACGTCAAGTTGATTCCTTATACTGGAAACGATTCATGGGTTGAGCAAGCGATCATTGATGCGCACAAACGTTTGATGGCAAACGAGATTCCTGAGGCGGCGGCGGATTGTGATTATTGCAATTATCGCCGGGCGGCGCGCACCGCGGAAAAGGAGAATTTTTAATTATGAAAAAGAAAGTCGCGATATTTGACATTGATGGAACAATCTTTAGGTCAAGTTTGCTGATTGAATTAGTTGAAGCAATGATTGCCGAAGGTTTATTTCCGGCGAGTTTAAGAAAAACATATGCCGGGGCTTATAAAAAATGGTTGGATCGTCGCGATATTTATGATAAATATATCAATGCCGTTGTTTCGGCTTATAATAAACACATCAAAGGAGTTGACCACAAAGAATTTTTAAAAGTTGCGCGTAAAGTTATCGCTTTTCATCATAATCGCGTTTATCGTTTTACCCGCGATTTAGTCCGCGATCTAAAAAAGAAAAATTATTTTTTGCTGGCTATATCGCATTCGCCGCGGGAAATTGTGCAAGGATTTTGTAAGGGGCTGGGATTCAACAAAGTTTACGGCCGAATTTATAAAGTAGACAGCCGAGGAAAATTTACGCGCGAAATGCTTCACCTTGATTTAATTTCCGACAAGGCAAAAGTTTTGGCTCGGGCGGTGGAAAAAGAAAATTTAACTTTGCGCGGGTCGGTCGGAGTCGGCGATACGGAAAGTGACATCAGGTTTTTGAAAATGGTTGATCGGCCGATTTGCTTTAATCCAAATAAAAAATTGTATGATCATGCGCGCCGGGCGGGGTGGGAGATTGTAGTGGAGAGGAAAGACGTGATTTATAAAATGGGAAAAAATAAAAAAAGACGCTAAAAAAGTATTTAAAATAATTTAAAAATATGAACAAAAAAATTTTGATTATCTCAGCAATGCTTGTAATAGCTGGCGGAGTATTTCTCGGCATTAGATCTCGGAGCGGAGAAGATAATTGGATTTGTGATAATAGGGAATGGATAAAACATGGAAATCCGAGCGCGCCGCAGCCAACTGAACCGTGTGGAGGAGTGAATAATGAAGAGACGACGACCGTAAAAGTATTTTTTGGCAACAGTATTTTTGATCCGGAAATTTTAGATTGCAGTAAAAATTTTGCAGTGGAAAGAACTATCCCAAAAACTACAGCCGTGGCGTACGCGGCGCTGGAAGAACTTTTGGGCGGACCGACTGAGGATGAAAAAGCAGAAGGATATTTCACGAGCATCAATCCGGACGTGAAAATCCAAAGCTTAATTGTGGTAAACGGCATAGCTAATGTTGATTTTAACGAGCAACTGGAATATCAAGTCGGCGGATCATGCCGGGTCACAGCAATTGCTTCAGAAATCAAAGAAACATTAAAACAATTTTCAACCGTGACCGATGTCGTGATTTCTATTGATGGCCGGACTGAAGATATTTTGCAACCATAATGGAAAAAGTTGATTGGAAGAAATTAAAAGGTATTGTTGCGATTTATAAACCCAAAGGCCCAACTTCTTTTGATATAATTTATAAATTGCGGCAGATTACTGGCATCAAAAAAATCGGCCACGCTGGGACACTTGATCCATTGGCTAGCGGAGTTTTGGTGGTTGGGATTGGCCGCGAGGCAACAAAAAAACTTAGCGAAGCCGTGGAATCGGAAAAAGAATACGTGGCAACCGTACGGTTTGGCGCGGAAAGCACGACCGATGATGAAGGCGGAGAAAAAAATATAAAAAAAGTTTCTGGGAAACCGACGCGCAAAGAAGTTAAAAAAGCACTGGAAAAATTTTGCGGAAAAATAATGCAATTGCCGCCAAATTTTAGTGCGATAAAAATCGGCGGCGTGCGAGCTTACAGAATGGCGCGGCGCGGGGAAATTCCAAAATTAAAAAAACGGCCGGTGGAAGTTCGGGAAATAAAAATAATAAAATATAAATGGCCTGATTTGAAAATTAAAATTGTAAGCGGCAAAGGATTTTATGTCCGGTCGTTAGCGCGCGATTTGGGAAAGAAATTAAAAGTTGGAGGATATTTAGCGGCGCTCGAACGGACACGCGTCGGGCGGTTTAAGAAAAGTGACGCAATCAAAATATGAATTTAGAAAAATTAGAAAAAATTCTTGCGGATGAACCGGCTTTCCGCCTAAAACAGGCGAAGGAAGCCAT
>JAHIRI010000005.1 GCA_018818855.1 Patescibacteria group bacterium | reverse complement strand
CTCCGCCTTTCCGATTTTGTGAATTTGATATTATGTATAATGAAGGGATTTCTCTTTCTGGAGATTTACTAGATACAGCCGTAGTTTTTAAAGTAATAAACAAGAACGGAAATTCCTACAGCTACGGCGAAACAAAACTTGGCGTCGGCCGAGAAACAGCAAAAAGATTTTTGAAAGACAGCCCCAAGCTAATGGAAGAAATCCGGGAAAAAGTTATGGAATCATCCCAGGCCACAGCAGAAAACACAACAGCTACTGAATGAAATCTTAAAACAAAAACCAGTCTCATCGGCTGGTTTTTTAATTTTCTAATTTTTACTCTGTCCCTCTTTCCGCGTAATCACCAGTTTCAGTATTCACAATAACTGTGTCTCCTTCTTTAATAAAAAGCGGCGCACGAATTTTCAAACCAGTTTCAAAAGTCACTTCTTTTGTTACCCGTCCGGAAGCAGTATCTCCCTTTACGCCCGGGTCCGCTTCTGTAACTTTATATGAAACTTTTTTGGGAAATTCACAGGTTATCGGAGTCCCGTCGGAAAAAAGCAAAACTACTTCCAATCCCTCTTTTAAATATTTCTCAAATCCTGCTAAAACCTCTACGCCAATTTCAAATTGTTCATAAGTATTGTTGTCCATAAAAGCAAACTTATCGCCGCTCGCGTAAAGATATTGTACTTTTCTTTTTTCTAAATCAACTAAATCAATTTTTTCTCCCACCTTAAAAGTATTTTCCAAAGCTTTTCCTGTTTTTAAATTTTTTAATTTTGTACGCACAAAAGCAGAACCCTTGCCCGGCATAATGTGCTCAAATTCTGTCACGAGGTGGGGATCGTTTTTCCATAAAATTACCGCTCCTCTTTTAATGTCTTGTGTTGAAGCCATACAATTAAATTTACATTATAGATTAAAAAATTTGCTTAGCCGGGAAAAACATTATCTCATCAATATTTTTAGCGTCAGTAAAAAACATTACCATTCTGTCCACGCCCATGGCAATTCCGCCCGAAGGAGGCATATTTTTAAGCGCCCCCAAAAATTCCTCATCAATATCATAAATTTCTTTACCCAATTTTTTCCTCAAATTTCTTTCTGCAATGAGCCGTTTCCGCTGTTCGTCCGCGTCGACTAATTCCGAAAAAGCATTCCCTAGTTCCAACCCGCCAATATAAACTTCAAATCTCTCGGCATACCGCGGATCATTTTTTTTCTTCCGGGAAAGCGCAGCCATTTGAGTCGGCCAGTCATAAAGTATTATTGGCTTCCCCTTTCCTAAATGCGGCTCGATCTCACTTAAAAATATTTTAAAGAAAATATCATCAAAACTATCATTTTTCGAAACAACATACCCCCTCCTCTCCGCTAGTCGAGCTATTGATTCGCGCGTTAATGCCTTGTCTAAATCCATTTTAGCATAATTTTTAAAAACACTCCTTACGGTCAATCTCGGCCAGGGCGGGGACAAATCAATTATTTGGCCCTGATATTTTATTTTATATTTTGAGCTTAAGCGCGCTCCGCTAAATAGATTATGTGCGATATAAATCATTAAATTTTCCACATCGCTCATAATATCTCTGTAATCCGCGTTTGCTCTATACCACTCCAAAATAGTAAATTCTAAATTATGTAAATCATCCATTGCCTCTCCGCCGCGAAAACTTTTACAAATCTGAAAAATTTTTTTAAACCCTGCCGCCAAAATTCTTTTCATGGCGTATTCGGGGGAAGTTACAAGATAACCCTCGCGTCGTCCATCTGCCACCGACATGGAAACTTTTATAGGATCAAGGTGCGGCTCCATTCCGGGAAGTCTGACAAGGCTCGGCGTTTCTACTTCCAAAAATTTTTCTTTATAAAAAAAATCCCTAATCAGCGCAATAATTTTTGCTCTTAAAAAAAATCTATCTTGTCTGTCTTTTTCTTCTTTCAAAATTGTCCGATGAGACATCATAAAATTTCCCTTCCTCTCTAACCTGCCTTTTCATTACAAAATCCACTCTGTTTTCAAAGAGTGGATTTATTGTTTCACTATACTTACTTATTTGTGAAAGGTAAAATCCCGAGAATTCTCGCCCGCTTGATCGCTAACGCTAGTTTGCGTTGATGTTTTGAGCAAACTCCGCTGCGTCGGCGTGGAACAATTTTTCCATAAGAGGATATAAATCTCCGGAGAGTTATTTCATCCTTGAAATCAATATCCTTAACATTTGTGGCGCAGAAATGGCAGGACTTTTTCCCGGTAATTGTTGCGCTTGTGCTTTGATGTCTCATCATAATTTAATAGATCTTGTTTAAAAAGGAATATTTTCAACTTTAATTTCTTCTTCTTGCGGTTCTTCGGTGGGACCCTGTTCCTCTATAGACTGATTCACAGCCGGCTCTCTCGCCGAACCGCCGGCCGAGGCGCCGCCTCTGTCCAACATAATCATATTCTCGGCAACAATTTCAGTTTTATATCTTTTTACTCCGTCTTGTCCTTGCCAATCTCTTGTTTGAAGCCGTCCTTCAACATAAATTTTTTTACCTTTATTCAAATATTGCCCGCAAATTTCTGCCAACTTTCCCCAGGCAACGATGTTATGATATTCAACCGCTTCTTGCTTTTGTCCCTGAGCATTTGTCCAAACGCGATTAGTCGCCACAGAAAAGGAAGTTACGCTTTGCCCCGAAGGAGTAGTTTTTACCTCCGGATCACGGGTTACATTTCCAATAATCATCGCTTTATTTAAATTCATACACTTTTGGTTAATTGTTAACGGCCAATTGTTAATTTTTTATATAATGTCTCCCTCTAAAATTTCACCCAATTTTTTATCCAACTCTTCAAGACTAACCTTTGGCGCCGGTTCTGCTTTTGTCTCTTCCGCTTTTTGTTTTTGTGCCATTTTTTCTTTTCTTATTTTTTCTCCATCTATTTCTTCCTGGGTTTTTAATTTTTTAAGGATGATGCCAAACCGTAAAACCTCAGGAGTTAATTTTAATTCTCCCCCAAGTTCCTTAATTTTTTCCGGCTCACTATTAAATTCTATCACAAGATAATTCCCGACCTGAACATCGGCAATGGGATAGGCTAATTTTTTGGCGCCCAAATTATCGGTTAAAGTGATCTCTCCACCGTGCTTTTTAACTAATTCATTAATTTTTACGCTGATGCCCTCCATCTCTTCCTCGGTGTATTTTCCGGGGAGAATGTACAATAATTCGTAGTGTTTCATAAAACCATTTAAATATAAGTTTCTAAAAGTTTAGCATAAGGCTGAAATTTGTGCAAGCCCCGCCAGAAATCTGTTACCTTAGTTTCAAGCTACAAACGGGGCCGGAATCTTATTTAAAACGCCCTTACTATTTGGGCTTAAAAAGTTTATTAAATTTTTATGTGAAGGATTTCTAACGGGGCAAGATGTGGTATAATACAATAAAATCAATATTCATATAACCACAAAAAATGAAATACTTCTTTATTTTAGGCAGAAATCCAACTTTGTCAAGCGCAGAACTGACCGCCGCTTTGGGCAAACAGACGATTTTTAATT
This sequence comes from Patescibacteria group bacterium, assembly GCA_018818855.1. Lineage (GTDB taxonomy): Bacteria > Patescibacteriota > Patescibacteriia > XYB2-FULL-38-15 > XYB2-FULL-38-15 > JAHIRI01. The sequence goes on along the minus strand of JAHIRI010000005.1, from coordinate 3,372 downwards.
ATCTTTCGAGCGAGGTTGCCGTGGCTGATATTCGGGGTGAACTTTCCAGAGATGAACTTATGCCGCGCCTTGGCGGTACTATTAAATTTGGGGAAATTTTGGAAGAAGTATCTGAAATTTCGGCGGAAGATATTGCTGAAATTTTAAAAAATTCCTCAGTTAAAAAAATATATTTTGGTTTTAGTTTTTATAAATTGGAAGAAGATATCTCCGCCGCGCGCCTCAAGAGGGAAAAGCAAAAAATAAAAAATATGGCCATGGAGATTAAGAGCTTGCTTAAGGATATTAAAATTCAGGCCAGATGGGTAACTTCAAAGGAGGATAACCTCAGTTCAGTAGTGGTGAAAAAAAATAAATTACTGACCGAGGCTGGCGCTGAATTGGTTTTTTTGATCGGGAAAGAAAAAATTTATCTTGGAAAAACTTTGGCCGTCCAAGAATTTGAGGATTTGAGTTTTCGTGACTATGGCCGGCCAGCCCGAAGTATGCGGGTTGGCTTAATGCCGCCGAAGCTCGCCAAAACCATGATCAATCTGGCGCAAGTCAACAAAGATACTGCTCTACTAGATCCGTTCTGCGGCTTCGCGACAATTTTGGAAGAAGCTCTGCTTTGGGGTTATGAAAATTTGATTGGCGCGGATATCAATTCCGAAACTTTGGCCGGAGCAAAAGAAAATCTGGAGTGGCTCAAAAAAAATTATCAATTGCCAGTTACCAATTACCAGTTACTTGAATCTGATGTCCAGAAAATTTCTGAAAAACTATCTTCACATTCCGTTGACGCGATCGTCACCGAGCCGTATTTGGGTCCGCCGCTGCAAGGTAATGAATCACCGGAAAAAATTCAACAAATTATCAAAGAACTTTCCGATCTATATCTCGCCGCTTTCCGAGAATTTAAAAAAATTTTAAAGCTAAATGGAAAAATTGTCATCCTCTTTCCAATTTTCCATACTGAAAAACAAGATTTTTCTCTGCCAATTATAGAAGAAATAAAAAAGATCGGCTTTACTGTTGCCAATCCCCTACCGACAAATTTAGAAAAATATCCATTTTTAAAAATTACTCCGCGTCATTCAATCATCTATTCTCGCCCCGACCAATTAGTTTGGCGGGAAATATTGATCTTTACCCTTGGCTAAAAATATTTTACTAAAAATCTCCTCGTTTCGCGAAGAGATTTTTTTATTTTAAAAAATTATGACGAAGAACCTTTTCTCGGCTCTCAGTTCTCCGATATCATTTTATACATTAAATCTAAATTCAACAACATCTCCATCCTGCATCACGTATTCTTTCCCTTCCAATCTAATCAACCCCTTCTCCTTCGCCCCAACATCACCGCCCGCGTCCAATAAATCTTTCCAGTTTATAACTTCAGCCGCGATAAAACCTCGCTCAAAATCAGTATGGATTTTTCCGGCCGCTTGCGGCGCCATTGTCCCTCGGACAATTGTCCAGGCATGAGCTTCTTTCGGTCCGGCCGTAAAAAAAGTTACCAAATTTAATTCATGATAACTTGCTCTAATTAATTTATCCAAGCCTGATTCTTCCAAACCCAACTCTTTCAAATAATTTTTTGCTTCTTCGGGCGGAAGTTCCGCCAATTCTGATTCAATTTTCGCTGAAACTAAAATTACTTTTTCCAGATCAAGCGGCAAATTAAATTTTTGCAAAATTTCCTTTTTATCAATTTTTACATCTTCTTCGGCAACGTTTAGAGCGTAAAGTGTCGGCTTCAAGGATAACAAATTTAATTCTTTAATTAAAAATTTTTCTTCCTCATCTAAGCCAAGCGCCGCAGCCATCACTCCCTTTTCCAATCCCTCTTTAATTTTTAAAAGTGTCTCCTTAGTTTTCAAAAGAGCTTTTTCTTTCCCGCCTTTAAGCTCGCTCTCCAAACTCGCTAACCGTTTTTTTACTGAATCCTCGTCCGCAAAAACTAATTCTAAATTTATAACTTCTAGATCAGAAATTGGGTCTACTTTCCCATCAACATGGATAACGTTTGGATCGTGAAAGGCCCGGATCACTTGGCAGATAGCATCAACCTCCCTGATATGCGACAAAAATTTATTTCCCAGCCCCTGGCCTTCATGAGCGCCTTTAACCAAACCGGCAATATCCACAAATTCAATCACGGTCGGGACAATTTTCGCCGAATTATAAAAATCATTCAATTTTTGCAAACGAAAATCGGGCACGGCAACCGTACCAACATTTGGTTCAATAGTACAAAATGGATAATTGGCAATATCAACTTGTTTTCTGGTTAACGCCTTAAACAAAGTTGATTTGCCAACGTTTGGTAAACCGACAATTCCTACTTTAAAAGACATATTACCTGATTATGAACAAAAACCTCCCGCCGGAATTTATGGACCTAGAGGGAATCGCACCCTCGACTCCTCCATGCCATGGAGGCGTTTTACTACTATACTATAGGCCCAGGTCCAAAAATCCAGACGGGAGATTATTTTAGATTACTCTAATCTATAAATTTGTCAATCGTTATTGCGCCGGGGCTGCTTCCGGAATCGGTTCTGGCAACGGTGCGGCGGAAGACGGCGGATTCTTCAGGGAATCAATTTTTTTCTTAACAATTTCGTTGTCCGGATTGGTCTTTAAAATTTCTTCCAATTGTGCGAGGGCTAAATCTTTTTTCCCCTGTTGTTCATAAATTGCCGCCAGATACCATCGCGCGTTAGCAAAGGTCGGCAATAAATCTACGGCCCGCGAAAGTTCGGCAATGGCTTTGTCTGCTTCTTGATTTTGAGCGTAAAGCAAACCCAATTGGAAAGATACTCCAATATCATTTGGCATATCTGCTTTTATTAATTCCAGTTTATCAATCGCCTCTTTTATTTTCCCCTGCCTACCATAAACAAGCGCTAACTCAAAATGGGCTGGAGCATAATCAGCTTTTGTCACAATAGCTTTGTTCAGATTTTCTTCAGCCTTAGCTAAATTTTCTTTAACTTTTGCTTCGGCCTCGGCTTTTACTTTCTCATCGCTTGATTGAAGCCCGGACGAAAGAAGATCGGCAATGCCTGCATAAGTTTTTCCCAATTCTGTGTATGAATATGGATTCTTCGGCTCAAGATCAATCGCTTTTTGCCAAGAATTAATCGCCCAACTATCAGCTCCGGAAATAATCGGCATAACCGTCTGGTAAATGGAAGCAAGGGTTGCCCAATTCGCGGAACTATTCGGAGAAATTTCAGTGGCGCGGCGCGCTACGTTAATATCCGCCGATACCAAATCCTGAACTTTTTTCACGCTCTCCTCTGTTGCCTCGGCTGCCAACTCCTGATTAATTTGCGCCTGCAAACTTTGCGCCAAATTTCTAAGATACACGTCATTACGCTGATT
>JAHIRI010000063.1 GCA_018818855.1 Patescibacteria group bacterium | reverse complement strand
TCGCCGGGGACACTCAAATTATTTTCTCCGAGGATATTGCTTTGCGTAGTTAAAAACCAATATGCCATAGCGGCAATGACAAAGATGACAATGACCGCGATTAAAAGAGAAAAAGGTTTTTTCATAAAAACAATTAATTCTAAAATTATTTAATCCTTAAATTTTACGGACAATTTTTTTGTCAGACCCAGTTTGACGAGACGCGATCCAATGGCTCCCTTTTTTCTGCCAAATATTTTTATAAGTTCAGCAACGGACAAACCTTTCATAAAAAATTCCCGTAATTTATCATCTTGCGTCTTATCCCACGGCCGATAAGCGTTTGAATGTTTTTCTCTAATTTTTTCAAAACTTATTCCATCTCCAATTTTATCGTCCGAAGAGATGTTATCAGACGCCATACACTCCGACAAATTTTTACCTCCGCAAGCGCGGACAAAATTATTGTGCATCTCCCGGATATCACGAGCGGGCACCTTGGAAAAAATCTCGCCTGCCTTTTTTGACAGAACGCGAAATTCCCCGTCTTTAACCAAAACATCAGGATGCACCAAAAATGTCCGCTCATTCCAACCGAGAAGAAAAATTCCCGAAAGTTTTCTCACCCGCGAGAGAGCGACATAACCCTGCCCAAATTCAAAAACGTCGGAAAGATCCATCACCGCCTCATCCAAACTCATCCCCTGGCTTTTATGCACCGTGATCGCCCAAGCAAGACGAAGCGGAAGCTGCGTAATCCGGGCGCGAATTTTTCCATTCTCTTCAACCGTCCAATCCATTGGCGAAACTTTTATCCGCCTTCCGTCTCGTGTCGTAATAATCGGCTGGCCGCTCTCTTTATCAAATCCGGAAACCGCGCCTAGCGTACCGTTCACAAATCTTTCTTTCAAATTATTTTTTGTGAACATTACCGCCGCGCCAATTTTTAAATAAAGCGTTTCCGGCGAGAGACATCCTTTTTGAAGCGCGGCTACTTGCGCTCCTGGACCTTCGGACGACATCAAAAATACCTGCGGCTTGCCAAAAATTTTTCCAAGCATTTTATTGTTAATGCTGTCCACGTCGGCATTCAGGGGGAAGAGTTTTGGCACACCGTCCGGTGCCGCGCTGGGCGTTATTCTCCTCGTTTCAAGCGAACGAAGATGGCTCTTGCTAAAAATATTCAGTCTGATTGATGAAAGAATAGAAAGAAAATTATTGTCGTCTTGTCGATGCTGTTCGGTAAGATAGCAAACTGTTGGATTCGCCCGCATCCAGGATGGGGCGCCATAAGCAAACCCTATCGACGAATCCAAAATAAACGCGGCTTGCGCGCCGCCTTCCGTGGCTGATTTTACAACCGGCGGAAGTTGAAAAAAATCTCCAACCAAAACTATCTGCATGCCGCCGAATGCTTCCGCGTTCTGTTTTATTTTGCGGCAAACAACATCAACCATGGAGAGTGTTCCGGAAGATAACATTGACACCTCATCTATGATGAGAACTTTCGTGCGGCGGACGCGTTTTTCAATATGCTCGTTTAAAATAATCCGACCAAGATCGCGTTTATCAAGTTTGGTTTTAATTCCTATCCCGCTCCACGAATGAATTGTCACCCCGCCGAGATGCGTCGCGGCAATACCGGTTGAAGCCGTGATTGCCGGTTCAACACCGCGCCGGCGGAGATAATCCACATATTGATTGACCGTGTGTGTTTTGCCCGAGCCAGGTTCGCCCGTCAAAAAAACATTCGCGCCGGTTTTTAAAATTATTAGCGCCTCTTGTTGAGTCATTTGATTATTCTGTACCCCAAACAATAAAAAAATTAAAACTTGATATATTTCTCCCAATATTCAAAAAGTTCTTTTGTCGCCCGCAAATCCCCAACATTATATTTCGCGATATCCGCGTATCTTTTTTCCTTGAATAATCCGCCGACGTCGTCCCCCGTCACCCCCCCGGCCTTCGGACTTTTTATGCCAAAAGCCCGGCTCCAAAGATGTAAACTTCCTTTTCTTCTAACCGCCCCGTAAAAACTTAATTGATCCAACAAATCTATGTGCAAATTATTAACTCTTTGACTATTCAAATAACGATTAGACATTAAATCTTTGCTGGGCCTGATAGAGTGGACAGCCGAGCGGACCATAAGAAAGGGCACATCAAAACCGCGCCCGTTAAAACTGACGAATTCTTGATATTGCGCCGCCCCCGACCAAAAGTTTTCCAACATTTCCTTTTCCGTCATTTGCTTAAACTTGATTCCCTCCTCCTCAAATTCCGGAATATTTTCTCCGGGCGCCTGAAAATACACGGCCCCTTTATTTTTTTCATTATCCAAAACGCCGATGGCCACGATTTCCCCAGTCAACGGCGAAAAGCCCAACCCGTTTTTTAGATCTTCCAGGGCGACCTTGTATTCATCTTCATTAGAAGATTCTTTTTTAATCCAGCGAGTTAGATTTTCTTGCGTGGTTTCATCAAGCGAATTAAAATCTTCACCAATGGTTTCTATATCAAAAATAAGTTTGGACATGAGGTATTTTAATGGATTATTACTTCATCTTAAAACTCCGCTTATTAGCTTCTTCTAGAAGTCTAAGTGTCGCCTCCGCTGAAAGATTGTCGCTCGGCAAGAGTATTAATTTATCACCCAATTGATTCAGTAATGGACTTAAAAATTCATCAGCCCATGACGGTGATATTGGAATCTCATATATTTTAGATTAATTTTTAGTAT
>JAHIRI010000062.1 GCA_018818855.1 Patescibacteria group bacterium | reverse complement strand
CTTCGGCGACGGGAAGCGATTGTGGAAGAGGTGGAGTAGTGTTCACTACTTCCTTCTCCTCCGCAATGCTGCTATCGTCAATCACCCTGCCGCGGATGAGAGAAACGAAAGACCGAGCGAACCAAAGAAAGGGAGCCAAGAGCCATCCCAAGATTTTCAAAAAGAACCGTTTCATCGCGCACCTCCTTTTGCGATGGAAGAGTGCGGGCGCAAATGCCTGATCAAGGGCAGAATTGCCCGACCAAATGCACTACGCTTCGCAGCCGTTTACCTTATAACATTCCGCGGAATTTGTCAAGGGTTGCATGGATTTGCTGGCTTTGCCTTAATTTGTTATACTTCTTGTAGATTTAGTCCTGAAACCAAGGTCATATGACCCTAAGGCAATATTTGATTTTAATGACAATTAGTGCCGTTTTTTGTTGGATAATTTGGGGATTTGTTATTTATTTTGTTGATCCAACAGTAGCCGGCATTATGGGTTTTATCTTTTTTTATTTTAGTTTATTTTTATCTTTGGTTGGGACTTTGTCCGTTTTGGGATTACTTTTGCGGATGAAATTTGGAAAAGAGGAATTTATTTTTAAAACAGTGACAATCTCTTTCCGACAGGCGACGCTTCTTGGGTTGCTTGTTGTCGGTGCCCTGATTTTAAAAAGTCAAAAACTTTTAACATGGTGGAATATTATTTTTTTGATACTCGCACTTCTCGTGATGGAATTTTTCTTTATTTCGTACAGCAAGAAAAGATAAAATAAATTATTAAACAAAATAAACAATGTTGCAATCAAAACTTTTTTACAAAACAACAAAAGAAATTTCTGAAGAGGAAAAAAGCATCAATGCGCAATTATTAGTACGCGCCGGGTTTGTTGATAAACTAATGGCCGGAGTTTACAGTTTTCTGCCGCTCGGGCTTCGGGTTTTGGAAAAAATAAAAAAAGTAATTCGCGAAGAAATGAACGCGATCGGCGGACAGGAAATTTTAATGCCGGCGCTTACGCCGAAAGAAAATTGGATGAAAACCGGGCGTTGGGATACGATAGATGTTTTGTTTAAAATGGAAGGGTCTGGAGGAAAAGAATATGCTCTTGGGTCAACTCATGAAGAAATTGTGACACCGCTTGTTAAAAAAATGGTGAATTCTTATAAAGATTTGCCGGTTGCGGTTTATCAAATTCAGGATAAATTTCGTGATGAGCCGCGGGCGAAATCGGGGTTGCTTCGGGGGAGAGAATTTTCCATGAAAGATCTGTATAGCTTTCACGCGGATGAAACAGATTTGGATTCTTATTATGAAAAAGCGAAGGGCGCATATTTAAAAGTTTTTCGTCGGCTGGGTTTGGACGCGCTCGTTGTTCTGGCATCCGGCGGAACTTTTTCAAAATATTCCCACGAATTCCAGGTTTTGACGGAAAGTGGAGAGGATATGATTTTTTATTGTGAGAAATGTCGCTACGCGCAGAACAAGGAAATCGCCGAATACGGGGCGGGCGATAAATGTCCAAAATGCGACGGAAAAATGCTGGAAGGAAAGGCGATTGAGGTGGGAAATATTTTTAAATTAAAAACTAAATTTTCTGAAGCATTTGATTTAAATTTTTTGGATAAAGAGGGAAAGAAAAAACTGGCGGTGATGGGTTGCTATGGAATTGGGCCGAGTCGGGTGATGGGTGCGATTGTGGAAGTGAGTCATGATGAAAGGGGAATTATTTGGCCGGCGGAAGTTGCGCCGTTTGACGTGCATCTTATTGCGCTTTTTGGCAAGGATGAGGGAAAAAATAAGAAAATTGAGAAGGAGGCCGAAGGGCTTTTGGAGTCTTTACAAAAAGCTGGGTTTGAAGTATTATATGATGACCGAGAAGAGGTGAGTGCTGGTGTTAAATTTGGGGAATCTGACCTTTTTGGAATTCCTCTACGCCTTGTGATTAGCGAAAAAACTTTAGAGAAAAGCAGTGTGGAAATAAAAGAAAGGGCGGAACAGAGAGTGGAATTAGTGAAGTTTAATAAAGTTGAAAAATTTCTGAAAAAATAAAATATGTTTGATAATTTACTTGGCCGTTTTTCGAGGGATATAGGGATTGATCTTGGCACGGCCAACACAAAAGTATTTGTTAAGGACAAGGGGATTGTGATTAACGAACCTTCGGTTGTTGCCTTAAATATGAAGACCGGACAGATTTTGGCGATTGGCGAAGACGCCAAAAAAATGCTCGGGAAAACTCCGCCGCACATTGTTGCCACTCGGCCGATAGTTGACGGAATTATTTCCGATTTTGAAGTGACGGAAAAAATGTTGAAATATTTTATTGATAAAGTCCATCAAGAGGGATTTACAATTTTGCCGAGGCCGCGAGTTGTTATTGGGATTCCTCTTGATATTACTGAAGTTGAAAGAAAGGCCGTGGAAGACGCGGCCCTGTCTGCCGGCGCCCGCGAGGTTTTCTTGATTGAAAAAGCTATGGCTGCGGCGATTGGCGCGAGATTACCGATCTCTGATGCGGTTGGAAATATTATTATTGACGTAGGGGAGGGGACTACAGAAATTGCAGTCATCGCGCTCTCGGGTGTTGTCACTTGGAAAACCCTGCGTGTTGCCGGAGAAGAGATGAATAAAAATATTATTCAGTACGCCCGTGATGTTTTCAATCTGCTTTTAGGCGAAAAAATTGCGGAGGATATAAAAATAAAAATTGGTTCAGCTTCAGAAATTAAAGAACCGCTTACAATGGAAATGCGCGGGAGAGATCTTCTGACTGGTCTTCCAAAATCAGTGACAGTAAATGATACTCAAGTTCGCGAGGCGTTAGGCCGTTCTGTTAAACAGATTATTGAAGGAGTAAAGGCAACGCTTGAAGTGACGCCGCCGGAACTTTTAGCAGATATTTTTGAACGAGGTATGATTTTAACGGGTGGTGGGGCGCTGCTTCGCGG
>JAHIRI010000061.1 GCA_018818855.1 Patescibacteria group bacterium | reverse complement strand
TCAATTCCGCGTTCAATCTCGTCACAGCAATTCCAAGCCAATCCAAATCTACATTTTTTATCTTCTCTATTTTTTGCGCCGCCGCATTATATTTTTTATTCGTTCCTCCCCCGCCAGCGACAATAACCGCCCGCCCGCCATTTTTAATAAAATCTAAAATCACCCGACGAAATTTTTTTAAAAAAACCGTGTCCACTTCATCTGGCACGATAACCGATCCGCCGAGAGAAACTATTAATGTTCTCATGATTTATTTTATGAAACTTTTGTAAAGTTCGTTAATTAACCTTTTTCGCTCTGCCAAATCAGAAGTCTCGCGTCGAATGCGAGCTTTTTCCAAACGAATAAATTTTTTCACACTGCGGCTAAATTTTCTTTTTGGCATAAATTTTATCTCTCTTGGCGTGTTCCGCCGCCATAACTTTAAAAGGTGACGGCGTGCGGTAGCGCACTCTTCCCTTTCCACATCTGGCGCATGAATATTTTTTCATAAAACTGATTGTAACTTAAAATATATCCTCAACACCATCCACAGTAATAATTGCTCCGCCGACTTTTGGAAATTGTTTTGCTGTTTGAAAAAACTGTGCCTTAAACATTTCCATCCGACAATTATCTGCGGCTAAAACCTTCACCTCCGGAGAAAAATCAACGTAAGCCATTCCAATCATAATTTTTACACTATTGATTTTTATCTCATCTCCTTCGTACGGCGCCTGGCCAGTTTCTTGTTTCCTTATTTCACGGTAACTTATCATTTCATCTTTGCTCGGTATAGCCGAATAATAACCTTGCTCAATTTCAGCGGCAGTGGGCCCAACAAGAATTTCTTCTAGGGCTCGACGCTTTACAATAAGATCATTGGGAACCATTCTCTCTACCGGAAAAACTACTTTGCAATCACCCGGGTTCTTATTTAAATTTTTATTTCCAAAAAATACTTGTACGGCGGTTTCCCTTGATTCAACTTTTTTTGCTTCCTGTGCGGCATCTTCCAAATCAGCTGAGGCTTCTTTCATGCCTCCAAGATATCCGAAAAACATTGCTGCGGCGGCAGCCAACAAAATAATTCCAAAAACTATCGTGAACCTCTTTTTCATAAAAATATATTTAACTAAACCCTAAAGTTATTTTAACCTTTAAAATAACTTTTATCAACCGTTCACTGACAAATTAAATTATCCGGCGCTCGATCCTCCTCCGCCTCCTCCGCCTCCAGCTCCGCCTCCTCCGCCAAAACCGGACGAACCTGAGGGACTACTGTAGCTTATAGCCGAGTTCACACTAGTTGCCATTCCTGAAATAGAATTCGCGAAAATAACGCTGTTAAACACGCCGGGCGTCCCGCTCTCATACCAATCCGGCTGCGTTTTGTAAATATCGGCAAATCTCTCTGCCCACTTTTTCTCCACGCCAAAAACCATGGCGTAAGAAAGATATTTTTCAAAAGTTTCAGGTGTCAAAACGCCAAGACGAAATCTTTCCGCGACCTGCAAATATTCTCTAAAACCCAAAGCGTGCCATTTTGCCTCAATCCCCTTTTCCGTAAGCGGTGGCGGTTTGATAATTAAATAAATAAACCATAAACCTAGCGAGATTAAAATTGCCACTAAAACAGAAAATGAAAAATTGGGGAACAAATTTGTGACTGTGGAAATAAAAATACCAGCCGCGAATAGTACCAAAAGAAAACTCATTTCGCGAGCCGCGGGCGTAGAAGAAAAATATCCCCTCTCCTTGACTAACTTTTCTAAAATTTCTTTTGGCAATTTTGCAATCATTTTCATAAAAGAATTTTCGCTCTTCAACTCGCCTAGCTCAACTGTTTCGGCCGATCCAAAAATTACTTTTAAAAACTCTGATTCGTGCGCGGCAAGACTTAAATCTCCGGCAAATTCTTTTTTCTTTACAAGCGTATATTTTTTAGTTTGTATCCAAAAAGTTTTTTCTTCTCCTTCAACAATTTTCAAATAGCCGCGATAAGCCAAATCAACAAGCGTAGCGGAAAAATCTTTGGAACGAACGCTGTTAAAAACCAATCCCCCCATTTCCGCCGGCAATAAATCTTTCGGCGGCTCATATTGAGCAATAATCGTCTTCTTTAATTTTGGCGCATTTTGATATTTCTTAAAAAGAAAAATACCAATAAAAATTGGTATAAGATAGCTTAATTTTCCAAGAACAAAAAACCAAGTCGTTTCTTTAAGTTTAAAATCCAAAGTATTAACTCTTCCCGTTTCCATTTCCACTATTTTTTCTCCGTCACCTTCGGCCTCCCAACCAAATTTTTCTAAAGAAATTTTATGCTCGCCCAGAGAAATTTCATAATTTTCTTCAAGTACGGCCGGTGTACGAAGACCAGAATTTTCTCCGTCTAAAATTACTTCGGCACCTGCGGGAAGAGAATTAATTTTCAAAACACCAGCGGAAAAAACAATTCCCTTTGGCCAACCGGCGACAATCGTAAAATTTTCATAAGGAAGAATGTTGTTCCCAAAAAATTTAAAAGTTTTCCCGTCAATAATTTCATAGGTTCCGGAAGACTCGCGACTGCCCGATTTTCCGGTATAAAGCGCTTGTTTTAAATCGTTGACATCAGCCACTTCCGGCAAATGAACCGTAACTTCCGCTTCCCCGATTACTACATCACGATCCTCAGAGACGGCGTTCCAATAAAGTTCATCGTAATCTTCGAAATAACCAAGGCCGCCATGTACCTTGTATTCAAAAATCAGCGTCATTTTAGTATCTGTCAAATCAAAATTCAATTTAACGGCAATGGCGTTTGTATCTTCCGTAATTTCCACTTCTGGCGAAACCAACTCTTTTCCCTTTTCATCAAAAACTTTCATATCACTAATTGATCTGACTCTATTTTTAGAAATATTTCTGACTGTCCAATGAAAATTTCCGTGAAAATTAAAAGTCTGAGTTTCGCGAACAAGAAAAGTACTGTCTTCGTTTATATTTATATCAACTGACCATTTTTCAAAATCCCACCACTTTTGATTTTCTTGCGCCAGGGCAAAATTGCCGGAAAATAAAAAAATCGCCAAAATCGCGAAAATAAAAAAAATCTTTTTAAACATAAATTTCGGTTAAAAATTACTTCCTCCTTTTGTAATTATACTAAAATTTTTCATATTGCGCCACTACTCTTGACAAATTAAAAATAAAATGACAAGATGAGGCGAGGCAAATGGACCTAAATCACGAGGAGAGGAGGCACCCGTGAACGGAAAACCCAAGATCGATGAAGGAGTTAGGGTTCTTGGACCATTCCCGCTCTGGACGATCGTCGTCAGCCAGCCGAAGGATCCGGACACCGCACGGAAAAGCATGATTCCGGATCCCAGGAAAGCGACCGCGCAGGCACCCGAAATGATCGTGCGGACGAAAATCCATCTTCTCCCGCAGAATAAGGACGGCACTCTGCGCACAGAAAAGGAGGCGGAGCAGATCTTCCGCCGGTTCGTCCAGAAGAACCGGCACCGCTATCCCGACGACCACAGCTTCTCTCTCGAGCAGAATGTCGATTTCTGGACCATGGAGGGGGAAGGCACACCCGAACTCGGGGAATTCTGTCCCGACCATCCGGGACAGAAGGAGAACTTCTGCGGCTACTGCGGCAAACCCGCCGCCACGACCCTGAAGACAAGTTGACAGACGAAGTCGTTCCACACCCGGAATCACTTCGGCGGACTCGCACCTGCGAGTCCTTTTTTTTATTTAAAGGACTGCCCTCAATTTATCAAGGACAGTCCTTTATTCTTGACATTTTTATTTTTTTAGCTCCGCCAAAATTTCCGGGGGAATAGGAATTTCTTTTTTCGGACTTATGCCAGGATATCGCCAGGCGGCGATTATTTTTTTCTGGCCGCTCTTCCCTTTTTGCCACATTACCCAAATTTCGGTTTGTCTTTTTTCCTTGCCAACCCTTTGCATCACAGCCACTGTTCCGGGCGCAATCCCCTCTTCAGTCCGGCTCGGCGCGCGAAAAATTTTTTTCACGCGGTTCGGCGTAAGCCCATAAAAAACCATCTTGGCCATGGCATGCTTGGTCCAAAAAAATTCTTTTGTTTCTTCGATTTTCATCTAGTTTTTTCTTTCAGATAATCATCCCGTCTGACTTCAAGGGCTTCCATAATCGCCTTAATATCTTCTTCCGGCGAAATTTTTCCATATTCAATAAATTCATTTACCACTCCCTCTACTTCTTCAAAAAAAGCCTCTCTGTTTTCCGGTGGTTCAAAATCAAAGCGCTGCATTAATTCTTCCCAGATAAAATCGACGTCTGTCATAAAATTAAAATTAACTTTTAAAAATTATGGCGCAGTAAAACGGAAAGTAGAAATAATCAATTCCCACTCTTCGGCTACGGTCGGATCGCTCGGATTGGGATTATAATCAACTGTAATCCAGTTTTTTCCGTTTGGATGTTCAACAATAAAAGCTGAATCGCGTCCGTAAGTCGCCAGAAATTCTCCCTCGCTGTCCCAAGTTTCAATTTGCGACCGGTAAGATTGCGCGCCTGGCGCCACTTCAATAAAATGAATTAGGGCATGCGGCCAACCATACGTATCAGAAACCGTTTTATATTTTGGCGGATATTTCATTTCAATCGCCCATGGTTCATCACGATATATTTCCCAACCCGCGGTCGGATCAGTTGGCGCATTAACATTTGCCGATGGAATTTCTTCATTCACGTTTACTCGCGGCGAATTAACTTCTTCCTGCTCGGCCGGAAACCAAGCGCATCCTGCCCCAAGAAGCGTGAGTACTGCCAAAATTGAAATCGCAAAATAAATTTTTTTCATAAGTTAATTGTCAATTGTTAACTGTTAATTATTATTTTGTCAACGCATTAGTAATCCACCCGACTAACCATAAAATCAGGGCGCCTAAAAATGCGGCAGCAAAATTTCTGACATCAAAACCTTTAACGATTGAAGCGACAAACCATAACATCAAGGCATTAATTACGAGCGTGAAAAGTCCAAGGGTCAAGATATTTACCGGCAAAGTCAATAAAATCAAAAGCGGCCGAATCACGGCGTTTACCAAACCCAAGACAAGCGCGGCAATAAGCGCGGAATAAAAATTTTTAACAGAAATACCTGGCACAATATAAGTTAAAATCATCAGTGCCACGGCGTAAATCAACCAACGAATAATAATGCCCATAAAATTTATGTTTATTTATTAGTTCTATCTTAATTCTACTGCTATTGACTTTTAGCGTCAATAAATAAAGAATAAAGACAGATGAAATTATTTCCTGATAAGCCCGTTTTAAGATAAAAGGCAACTATATGGATCGCGAATTAGAGCGACAATTAATCAAAAAAGCCAAGGAGAATACTGCCGCCTTTGAGGAGTTGTACAGCCACTATCTCCCCAAAATATACGGCTTTCTTCTAAACCGCACCGGCCAAAAAGAATTGGCCGAAGATTTAACGTCTGAAGTTTTTGCCAAAGCCCTGGCTAACATTTCCAAATTCAACGACCGGGGCGTACCTTTTGCCGCCTGGCTTTTTAGAATCGCAAGAAACACATTAATTGATTATGCTCGCAAGAAAAAAGAAATTTTAACTGATACCATAGAAGCATTTGAACCGCCGCCAGAAAATAGAGAGGCAAGCGCCACCCTCGGGCTTGTACAGGACGAAAGAAAGGAATTCATCAGAAAAACTATGAAAAATCTTCCCGAAAAATATCAAACTGTTTTATCATTAAAATTTTTTGAGGAACTAGATAATGATGAAATAGCTGACATTATCGGCTGCCAAAAAAATGCCGTAGCTGTAAGAGTCCACCGTGCACTTCGTTTAATGAAAAAACATCTAGTCGGCAATCCGGAATTTTTAGAAAACAATTTTTAACACGACCATGTTTCAATTTTTAAATAAAAAATCAAAAAAATTTACCAAGGCTTGGGAAGAAAAAAATCCGGCTGAACTTAGGGTTGAAGAAAAAATACTCTATGCTTTGGCGGGAAAAATCCAGGACACGAGATTTGCGAAGCCGGGAAATGTTTTAATTTCTGAAACAGAAAAAAATCGCATCAGAGAAAATTTTTATCATAAATATTTTAATCTTGTTGGCTCTAAGGCAACTGCTCAAAAATTAATAAAGCAGGAAGCCGGAACTCAAGAATCAAGAAAGGAAACTTCTATGACTCTCCCTTGGAAACTTAGTAAGACAACTCTGGCCTGGGCTGGCGCGGCCGTAGTAGTTTTAGCTTTGGCTCTTGGAATTTATTTTACCCGCGGGCCGGCTGGAACGGGTGGAATTTGGAACGGTGCTCTCGCGGCTCATCTTTCTGTCGCTGACGGACAAGTTGAAATTTGGAACGGGAGCGATTGGCAATCAGCAGAGATAGGGACAACCCTAGCTGGTCAATCACAGCTTAGAACCGGCGAAAATAGTAAAGCGGTTTTGGAATTCGATGAGGGTAGCGCGCTTCGCTTAGATGAAAACACTCACATTATTTTAGAAGAAGTAAACAATAAAAATATTTCTATTGCGCAAGTAGTTGGCGAAACTTATAGCCGCGTCAATAAAACTTCCGGCTTAACTTATAAAGTAAAATCTGGCGCCGCGGAAACAACCGCGCTTGGCACCGCTTTCGGCGTAGCCACGGAAAAATCAAACTGGGTTAAAAAAGGTGAGAAAAAAGTTATTGTCAAAGTTGTGGAAAGTAAAGTAAAAGTAAAAATTGTAAAAAATGAAGAAACTTTGGAAAAAGAAGTAAGCGAAGGCGAGGAATTGATTGTTGATATGACAAAACCGATTGAAGATACTGCTAAAAAAGTTCCTTTACCGAAAGAGGAAACCGCGCAAGACGGATTTTACGCCTGGAACCGCGAAGAGGATAATGAAAAATCATATCCGCTTGGAGTACTCTCTGATATGACAGCACCTGAAATAAATATTTCCGAACCATTGGACGGAATTACCACTGAGCTGGTTCGTGTTGCCGTGCGCGGCACGACCGAAGTGGGAGCAAAAGTTTTTGTAAATGGCGCCGAGGCGGAAAATAAAGACGGATCTTTTGAAAAAATAATCGATTTGAAAGTTGGCGCGAATACTGTTGAAATAAAAGCCAAGGACGATTCCGGAAACGCCACTACCAAAAAAATTACTGTAACAAGAAAGGG
>JAHIRI010000060.1 GCA_018818855.1 Patescibacteria group bacterium | reverse complement strand
TTCTTTTGTATTTATTCCCGGAAGATCGGGCAAGAGCAACCCGGATTTTCCCGTTTCTGATTTTACCAAAATGCCGTATTTTTTTGGATCCAGTTCGTCTAAACTTTTTATTTTTTGCGGTTCATCTAAAACATAAACAGAGAAAGAAAGTTTTGGCAGCTCCTCTTTTGTGATCGGATTGAAGCGGTAATCTTCTGTTACCGCGGAAATAGCATTTTGAATAATTTCTTCCGCAAGATTTGGCGCGGTTGGAAGATATGTTCCAATACATCCGCGTAAATCTTCGCCGTTGTAAATACTTACAAAAACCCCCGCCCGTGAAGTCAAAAAGTTTTTTGGCAAATCTTTGGGTGGGGGAATGATTTTTCCTGTTTTAAAATAGGCCTCAACTGTGTCCTTAGCCAATTTTACGTAGGCATTCATTTTATTCAAGTTTAAAATTGGCAACGAGATATCCAACACCGAACGGCCCTTCATATGACAATATTTCCGGCACGTAATTTATTCTTTCAAGTAATCCAAGGAGAATTAAAATCGAACGCAAACCGCATTCACCGGCCTTTTCCACCAAGTCAGCATCCAGTTTTAAAATTCCCGCGGTATTTTTATTAGCAATAAGCTCGGTTAATTTATCATCAAATTCTTTTCCCCGTGGCGAATAACCGGCTGGCGCGTCTTTTGTTAAATGGTGGGAAAGATCTCCGGAGGCAATAACAGCAATTTTTTTATCTTCATTCAAAATTATTTCTTTTAAGATATCTCCAAAATTAAAATGAGTTTTAAAATCAAGCAGAGAATAGCCAAGAGGTAAAACAGAAACGTTAGGAAGATTCTTCGTCAAAAAATAAAGGGGAACAACCGCACCATGATCCAAAAATTCATTGCTCGTTAAAGTAAGAGGAATATTTTTGTCTTCCATTAATTCTTTGATGTGAAAAGCCAAAGCCGTATTTGTTTTAAATTTAATTTTTGTGGAAAAATCTCCAAACTCTTCCAGATTGCTGGCATAGTCGGGATTTAAATTAATAGAAAAAGCATCGGGTAGGAGCGCGCCGTGCGGAGAGATAATAATTATAGTATCGGGTTTTGCCGCAAAAATTTTCTTCTCCAATTCTTCCATTGCTTCAGCAGTTTTTTTAATTCTCTTTGTATTTTCTCGACCGATGGCGGGGATTAGTATAGGAGGATGAGGAGTAATTGCCGCAAAAGTCAACATACTTTTATTGTTAAGTTATTGGATTATTTAGTTGCTGATTCCACAGCTCCACCCAGATAAATTGTTGCGCCAGTTGTATGCAGAGATAAAATTTTATCCGTGGTTTTTACAATATTTGACCATTTCCAGCCCATACCAGTAAATACTTGTTCTGAGGGGATCGGCCGCCGTTCACCGTTTGAAATAAAATAAACAGTCGGTGAACTTTCTCCAACTACTAATTCGCCGTCTTTGAATTTAACCGGTTCACCAGTTGAATATTTTTTTAATTCATCAGGAGAAACAACAGTGATTTTTTTGTTGGCAAAATATAATGTTAAAAATTGCTTTGCCCAAATTGGTTTTTTAATTCCATTTTCTACGTAATAAACTCCGCCCGAAGTTTTATCTTGCAGAAGTGCACCAGTCGGATAAACGCTCTGCATTGTAATTGGATCATTTTCAATATAGGCGTTCAAGTCTTCCCATGTCGCGTCCATAACTTCCTCTGGATTAAATCCAATCGTTCGGAAAACTTCGTTTGAAGAAAATCCTCGCCGCGTATCGCCGACCAGGAGATATACTGTGCCAGTCGGGGATCGAAGGAGAGAGTAATCTGAAAATTTTATTGGCGTGCCGGTTTCATAATTTTCCAGTTCGCTTTTTGATACCGTAATTAATTTATCCGGAGAATATCGGGAAATAAAAGCTGAATAACTTGAAAATTGCCGTTTCAAGCCGCGCTGAAGCAGCCAAATCCCTGAGCCATCAGCTTCTTTCAAAACCGTGCCGTCAGGGAAAAATTTCCCAAACCAATCCTGCCATAATTTCCAAAAATTATAATTTCCGTGGTAATGCGGGGTGTAAGTATAAAAACCCGCTGTGGCCAAATTGTTTGGAGTGATTTTATAAGTATCAATTAAATAAGTTATGCCTGGAAGTTTTACCCAAGAAAGAGAAAAGGCGTTATCCAAAAACCAACGCTTCCAACCGGCGGCGTAATCAACTTGTGTGGCAAAGCCTTTGTATTTTTGAAGGGAGGGATCAGACATTGAACAAGAATCACAAATACCATAACCAGCCGCCCAATCGAGTTGTTTTTGCGTCGGGGTCGCAGTTGTAATTAAACTTTGCTCTTTTTGTAAGGTAACAAGTAAAACTTTTGGGCTAATTTCGTAAGATTGTGCCACTCGCCAAATAATCTCTGAAGCTGTCCGGCCAAGACCATCTGTATCAATCGTCGCGTAATTGGCAAGAGAACTACCCTTGTCTTCTAAGAATTTTTGGACTTGCGCCAAAGACATTGAATTATGATCAGTTAATTCTTGATCAGAAATGATGTAATTTGGGTTAAATTCAGCAAAAGCAAGGCTGGGCAAAAAAATAGAAATAAGCGCAATAAAGCTTATAATTTTTTTAAATTTAATAATTTTCATGGTTTTGGGGTCATGAATTATGAGTTAGAAATTAGCTATTTGGCTAAAATGCCAAAAAATAACTTCTAAATATCTACCTATAGTTTACCACATTTTCCCCTTGACAACAAATGGGATGCATGTTAATATGTTGGCATCACGGGGTAGGGAAGCTCTTCGCGATGAAGGGCAACTTCTCCCCATGCGGAAGAAGGAGGATCAAGATGGGAATCAGGTACGGTCCGTACTCCGCGGCATCGAGCTGCGGAAACTTTCAGCCCGGGACGTCGACGTCCACCTGACCTGCCGGCGCCGCTCGGTCTTCCGTTCTCGGTGATTCACCCCTACTAGACGTTGTCACCCTGACAACGTCACACCGAGAGCAAAGTTCCCAACCCACCAGCCGACTCAAGGTTCTAGTCCAAGAACCTCCCCGAGTCGGCTCTTTTTTTATTCTTAAACATCCTTGACAATAAATTAATACTGTCCTAATCTAATCAAAAGGTTTAAAACCTTAGCGCGAGGCATTTCGCCCGCGTAGAGATATAGTGGGAGGAGGGAATGGTAGTAGATATCCTCGGCCCGATGATGGGCGTTGCGGTTGCCGCAGAGCTCGTTCCGGACTTCTGGGCCGAACCGGTGTCGATCGACATCTTTCTCGGCACCACTGGTGCGACCGGGTTCTGGCAGAACGGTAGCCAGACCCGTTGCACGTTCGCGCGTTCTCCTGTTCGGATTTCAGGAGAGTGTTCGCTCGCTGCATGAGCCCGGGACGGTGTCAACTGTCGCACCGAAACCCGGGCAAAATGAAGAAGGACAG
>JAHIRI010000059.1 GCA_018818855.1 Patescibacteria group bacterium | reverse complement strand
TAAGGAGCGAAGCGACGTTTAATTTCTCGATGGGGCTACCAGAATAAATTGGAAATTAATATAAAATACAGAAGCAAGTTAACTGTGAAAGTAGCCATAGGGATTTAAACCAGGGAAGGGTCGGAAACCGTGAGGTTTCCGTTCGCGGAAATATTAAAACCGCAGGGTTTTAAGGAGCGAAGCGACGTTTAATTTCCCGATGGGGCTACCAGCTAAATTAGAAGTTCAGCTATTAAATTTAAATAGTGATAGTAGCCCCCAATTTTTTATGCTTCACGTTTTTTGGCACGATTTTCTCTACACCCCGCTTTTGAATATTTTAATTTGGCTTTATAATGTTCCGGCTTTTGGAAATTTGGGCGTGGCCATTATTTATTTAACAATTATTATTCGCGTTGTTCTTTTGCCTTTCACTGTCGTTTCAGAACGCAGTAAAATTTTGTATGAAAGATTGGGTCAAAAAATAGATAAAATTGGACATGATTTTAAAAATGATCCGATTCAGAAAAAAGAAATGATCCGCAAGGTAATGCGCGAACACAAGGTGAGTCCTTGGGCAAAAGTTATGGTGCTTGGCGTGCAGGCCTTGACTTTGGTTCTCTTGTATCAAGTTTTCCTCGGTGGGATTAATGGAAAATTGGGTGACCTGTATTCTTGGGTGGCGCATCCGGATTTTATCAATACAAAATTTTTAGGGTTTGATCTTGGCGCGACGCACATTTTGT
Organism: Patescibacteria group bacterium; assembly: GCA_018818855.1. Taxonomy (GTDB): domain Bacteria; phylum Patescibacteriota; class Patescibacteriia; order XYB2-FULL-38-15; family XYB2-FULL-38-15; genus JAHIRI01. The sequence continues at coordinate 1,969 of JAHIRI010000059.1, read as the reverse complement.
TTTGGAGCGGTTTGGTCGGTGTTATTCTTTTTTTTGAAATCTTCATTGATTACCGCAGCAAGCCGGGCGGGCTTACCAAGTCAGAAGTGACTTACATGATATTTTTTCCGGCGGCTTGTTTTTTCATTTTGTGGATTTTGCCAATGGCCAAATCAATCTTTATTTTAACTTCTCTTTGTTTTTCATTTATTGTAATATTTTTTAGACAGATGATTAAAAAGAAAATGGGCGCGAGCGGGTAGCGATAACGGCGTAGAAATAAATGATAAATTTAAATTACCACCGAAATGGTGGTTTTTGTTTTACGGAATAATCTTGACGGATTTTTAGGGAGGTGATATAAAGGAAATACAAATCGTCGAGGGCGGGTGAAGTTCAGCGGCAGAACACCCCGTTCTCATCGGGGAGGTCGGAGGTTCAAATCCTCTCATCCGCGCCGGTCTTTAGAGACCACGAACTTGCGGCGAGGCGGAAGACCTCAGCCCCACCGCAACCCGCGCCCTCTTGCAGGGTGTCGCGGGCGATGGACTCCACAGCCGAATGCCAGGATCGGAGGAGTCCACCGAAGCTTCCGCGAGTCAAACTCGCGTTGGCACGAAGTTGCGATCGGTAGGATGACGTGTTGTCGGGGACACCTTCCACCTCGACGACGCCCTCAGCGTCCGGCCATCGCAACCCACACTGTTCCCGGGGGCTGAAGGTTGCCCCATCGTCCTCGACCCGGGCAAGACCAGAACAGTGTGGTCCTCCTCCCGCCCGGCGGCGGTTTCGTCCCATTTGGGTCTCCGGACCCAGCCGCCGTCGGGCTCTACAAATGTACTTCCAAGTGCAGATCGCTGCGCGAGGAAGTCGCGATACTGCGCCGTGATGATTCATTCGTCACGGCGCTCTTTTTATCTACGTCCTTGACGAAATCGCTATTTAAATATAGTATTAAGTATAGAAACTTAAATCTTAAATCTCGCATTTAAAATAAAATATGGCCGATTCCTTAGACAAAATAATGTATTCGTTTGTCGTGGAGGACGTCTTAAAGGGCTTTTTTATTACTGTCCCGCCGGGTTATGTTGCCTGCGTTTACGATTTGGGCAGGGGAGTCCTGAAAAAAGTTTTGCATCCGGGATTACATTTGAAAATTCCATTTTGGCAGAGAGCCAAATTATTCAATACTCAAACGCTGGAATATAATATCAGTAAGGATTTTAATATAGAAAATATCAGGGCCTTGGGCGACACGCCGATTGGTTCAGTAACGCTCGACAGTAAAAATATTGCCATTGAAGGCACAATTCTCCTGCGATTAGACATAGAACAAATTCCTTACATATGGCAAAATATTGGCGAGGATTTCGTGGAAAAAATTATTCGACCGACGATTAGAAGCCGACTCCGCATGATCGCTTCACTTTATTCCGTCCAGGATATTGTTTCGCTTCAGAGAAATCAAATTGAAATAGCGATTACCAATGAGCTTGATAGGATTTTTCATCCTCGCGGAATTCACATAGAAAATGTTCTTCTCTCGGAAATTGGACATCAATTTAAAAAAGAAGGCAACGCGTAAATATAAAAATAAAAACACGAATGGTTTGACGGCCGTTCGTGTTTTGTTATAATGAAGTTAGCAGTCCTTGACATCGATTGCTAACCGCTGTAAAATAGTTTAATATGGAAAAACGAAAGGAAAAATTGCTCTTGTCGGTCATTGCCGAATATATCAAAAAAGCCACGCCTGTGGCCTCAAAAATGCTGGCCGGGCGGGGTGGTTTTAAAATAAGTTCGGCAACATTACGAAATGAAATGGCGGATTTGGAAGAAGAAGGTTATCTTGTCCAGCCGCATACTTCAGCCGGCCGGATTCCGACCGAAGCGGGTTTTAATTTTTATCTTGCCAATTTGCCGGAAGGAAAACTGGAAGCCGCGGGCAAAGAAAAAAAAGAATTGGAACGGGCGGCGCGGGCAACGGAAT
>JAHIRI010000058.1 GCA_018818855.1 Patescibacteria group bacterium | reverse complement strand
TTGCGATGGTCGCGTCGACAACGGGTGCACCTGCGCCACCGGCGAGACGACGCTCTGCGTCACCGGTCTCGACGGCATCTGCAGCGCTGGCCGCGCCACCTGCTTGGCGGACCACATGGGCTTCGGTCCGTGCGTTCCGACGGCAAGCGCAACGTTCGAAGTCTGCAATGGACTCGATGACGACTGCGACGGCGTTGCCGACGAAGGTCTCGTGAACGCCTGCGGGACCTGCGGGCCCGTTCCGCCGGAAATCTGCGGCGACGGGCTGGACAACAACTGCGACGGGTTCATCGACAACGGATGCAGCACGACCTGCTCCGTGATCCGTCCCGAAATCTGCGACAACGGGACGGATGACGACTGCGACACAGTCGTCGACGACGGTTGCACTGGCCCTGGCAGGTACACTCACTGCTGGGATGCGGGGGCTGTCGCGCCGAGAGCAGCGATCGAAGGCTGCGTGGGTACGACGATCTCCACGGGTCCGACTGACGGCATCGACGGCCGTCTTGTCTGCAGTGGTCCCTGGAGCGTCTTGGTTGAGGCGACGAGCGTGAGTTCGGTTTGCTTCAGTGTCGCCCTCGACCCGGGTTGGTACATCGAGTACCAGACGGTGGCCGAACTTGCGCCGCCGTTCTGGGGCTGTGTTGGTCCCTACCCGGCCGGCACTCTGCAGGGTTCTCACAGCGCTACGCTTGGCGGCGTTCCGGATGCGTTCTGGAACGTTGACAATCGATTGGGCGGCTGCAACCTGCGGAACCGTCGTCCGTAGCAACCTCCTGGAGGGACAATTCGTAAGCCCGTTTTCCCAAAACGGGTGAAGGAGGAGAGTGTAGGGGTTTCCGATTCTCCCTCCTCGGAAACCCTTGCACCCCAGCAGACGGGGTGTAGAAGTGGTCAAAAGGGCTGACGCAAGTTAGCCTTGCTGATCCGCCGCCCCGAAACTGGGGCAGGGCGGGCACTTGTGTGGAAACATACAAGTGCCCGCCCGTTTTTTTTATTCTCATGAGATGCTATAATATATGTAATATGATAAAAACAAATTTACCCGTAGATTGTGTTCTGGCCGTGACTTACCGGTGTAACTCGCGATGTACAATGTGCGACATTTGGAAATTGAAAGACACGCCGGAGTTAGAATTGGAACAGTATAAAAAATTACCGCCGACATTATGCGATATTAACGTAAGCGGCGGCGAGCCCTTTTTGCGGCAGGATATTATTGAGTTAGTTAGAATGCTCCATAAAACCTGTCCAAGGGCGAGAATTGTTATTTCTACGAATGGATATTTAACAGATTTGATTAAAGAGAAAATGCGGGAAATTTTAAAAATCGCGCCTACGGCCGGCGTAGGAATTTCTATCGACGGCATTGGCGAAATGCACGATAAAATTCGTGGCATTTCTGGCGGATTTAATCTTGCAATAAAAACCGTGAAGATGCTTCGTGAAGAACTAGGAATGGATAATTTACGTTTGGCTTTTACGGTTTCAAAACAAAACATAGAACATCTCGGTAAAGTTTATGATTTGTCGCGAGAACTTGGTGTGCAATTTACTATGGCCTTGGCTCAGAGTTCAGAATTTTTCTTTGGTGGAAAACAAGTAGAAGAAGCTCTGGACAAGAATATTTTAAAAGAACAGTTTTGGTATGTGATTAAAAGAGAATTAAAAAGTTGGCAGCCAAAAAGATGGGCGAGAGCATATTTTACAAAGAGCCTTTTGGATTTTGCGATTACTGGCAGACAAGCTCTCCTCTCACGTGCTGGTATAGACTTTTTCTTTCTTGATCCGTTTGGAAATGTTTATCCGTCAGTTGTGCACAACGCCATAATGGGAAATATTCATAACAAAAATTTTGAAGAAATTTGGAATTCTCCCGAGGCAGAAGTAGCGCGCGCAAAAGTCCGTGAGGCAAAACAAGACGTCTGGATGATTTGCACGGCGAGAACGGCGATAAAAAATTATCCGATAAGGGTTGGTTGGTGGATTTTAAAAAATAAATTTAAAGCATAGGATAAAAATTAAATTTTTATGTCTCGTCTTGGTCAAACTCTATTTCCTGGGCATACAGCAGAAGAGCAAAAACATTTTTTGGTTTTAACGCTAATTTTGATTATTGGAATTACGGCCGTGGCGCTTTTGGCCCCATGGGAATATGTTTTGGGAATTCTCGCGGTGATTTTTATTTTGCTTTTCTTTTTCCGTTTCATTACCTTGGGCTTGTATTTAATGGTTTTGCTATATCCATTTATATATTTACAGTTATTTATTGGACGCGAGATAAATATTCCTTATGTTGATTTGATTGCGATGATAGTTTTTTTCTCCTGGACAGTTCGTTCAATCTTTTTTCCGCCTTACGGGGGAATTCATTTTATAAAAAATTTAGGGAAGGGGACTAAATTTTCTTTTGAAAATTTTCCGGGCCTTGTTTTTTTTCTTTTATTTTTTGCGGCGTCGCTTCTATCTTTAATCAATGCGGAAAGTGTTCTTTACAGTTTAAAATATATTTTTAGGCCGCTGACCTTCTTTTATCTGATGTTTGTCGTATTACCTTATAATGTAATCAACTCAAAGAAAGTTCTTTTAAATGTTTTAAGAATTTTTTACGGAGTGGGAATTTTTGTCGCCTTTATGGGTCTTTGGTCAATTCTATTTTCTGAAAATTCCGGGTTGCTCCGGCGCGCTCTGCCTTTGCCTATTTTTGGCGTACCAATTCTTGGGACAAACCACAATTTGATTGCTGAAGTTTTAATCAGCATCATTCCGATTGGTTTTATTTTAATTTGGGAAGCCAAAGAAATTTGGTTGAAAAAACTTTTGATAACCGGTGTGCTTTTGATGTCGGCGATTAACCTTCTCACTTTCTCCCGCACCGGCTGGATCGTTTTGGCTTTTGAACTTCTGGCCTTGGTTTTAATAAAATACAGAAAAAATATAAGAAGTTATTTTGAACTCGGTTTGGTGGTTATGCTTATTATTTCGCCGCTTTTGCTTTATGGCTACATTTTTTTGACGAGTGAAATTGTCCGAAGCTCCAACATGAATCGGTTGGCTTTAACAAAAATTGCCTTAGAATCTTTCTATAAACATCCAATTGTTGGTGCTGGGGCAGGAACATTTATTGAACAGGTGGCTCGCGATAGGTGGTATATAGTTGAGTACGGCAGTCCCTTGGAGTCGCATGGCGTGGTGCAAAAACTTTTAGCGGAAATCGGTGCGCTTGGATTTTTGACATTTTTTTTGCTTCTTGGTTACATTATCTGGCGGCTTTGTGGTGTTTATAAAAAAATACCAGACAAGTCGCCTTACAAATATATTCTTTTAGCATTGATTTTAACTTCAGCCGGCAGTATTATTTTCCAACTTTTTAATACTTCTTATTTTGTTTCAAAAATGTGGTTGCCAATCGGCGTGGCGCTTGCCGCGGCGAGATTGGCAGAGGAGGAGCGACTGGCAATAGAAAAATAAAATTATGAAAAAAGTAAAAATTATTCATATTATCACTAGTCTAAATTTCGGCGGCGCGGAAATTATGCTTTTGGATTTGGCGCGCGGTTTTCCGCAGGAATTTTTTGAAGTCAAAGTTGCCACCGTAGTCCGGGGCGGAGTGTTAGTAGAAGATTTTAGGGCGGCGGGAATCGAGACACATATATTTCAAAAAAAGGGCAAATTAGGGCTCGGCGTTATTTGGAAACTTTGGAGATTTTTGCGTCGCGAAAAACCGGATGTTGTTCATACGCATCTTTTTGGCGGAGATACCTGGGGAAGAATTGCCGCGGTTTTGGCCGGAGTACCGGTTATTATTTCAACCGAGCATAACACAAATTTTGATGAAGGTTGGATGAAGAGAAAAACAAAAAAGTTTTTAAGTTATTTTACAAAAAAAATTGTTGCTGTTTCCGAGGCGGTAAAAAATTATTCCGTGAGCCGCGATAAAATCAAGGCAAAAAAAATTATTGTCATCGCGAATGGAATTAATTTGGAAAAGTTTGCGGGAATTCCGGAAAAAGAATTTGGAGATCCGCCGGTGATTGGGATTGTTGGTAGACTCGAAGAACAAAAAGGCCATAAATATCTTTTTGAAGCTCTTAATTTGATTAAAGCAATTCCCTGGGTTCTGTGGGTGGTGGGCGATGGTTCAAGAAAGGCAGAACTAGAGCGATTGGCCAAAGATTTAAATTTACGCGAGAGAATTATTTTTTTGGGGGCGCGGAAAAATATCGCTGAAATTTTATCGGGAATTGATATTTTTGTTTTTCCTTCGCTTTGGGAAGGGTTGGGTTTGGCTGTGCTTGAAGCCGCGGCTGCCGGAAAACCAATTGTCGCATCAAGGGTGGGCGGGATCCCGGAAATAATTGATGATGGGAAAACAGGAATTTTAGTTGAACCAAAAAACGTAAAAAGTTTGGCCGATGGCTTGGAACATGTTCTTTTGGGAAAAGTAGATGCTCGGGAAATGGGCGAGAGGGCGCGCGAAATGGTAAAGAAAAAATTTAGCGCAGAAAAGATGGTGGAGGAGTATGAAAAATTATATAAAGAATTATTGGCAAAATAAATTTTATGAAAATTTTGCAGATCAACAAGTTTTTTTATAGGCGCGGGGGAAGCGAGACATATTTTTTTGGTTTGATTGATTTGCTCCAAAAAAATGGTCATGAAATTGTTCATTTCAGCACTAAATCGCCAGCGAACATACCTTCGCCATATGACGATTTTTTTGTTAATGAAATAGATTTTGGAAAGAGAGAAGGATTATTTCGTGATTTAAAAAAAGCTTTCCATTCATCCTATTCTTTTGAGGCAAAAAGAAAATTGGAAAGATTGATTTTAAAAACAAAACCAGACATTGCTCATTTACACAATATTTCTCATCATCTTTCGCCGTCGATCTTCGGTGTGTTAAAAAAATATAAAATTCCGGTGGTGCAAACTCTGCATGATTACCAGTTGGTTTGTCCAAATTTTAAGCTTTTTACCGAGGGCGCAGTTTGTGAAAGATGTAAAAAGTATAGATATTGGAATGCAATAATTCATCGCTGTATTCATAATTCCCGGCTTCAAAGTTGTATTGAAGCTAAAGAGATGTTTTTTCATAAGGCTTGCCAATTTTATGAAAAAGGAGTACAATGTTTTGTTACCCCGTCAAAATTTTTAGCGGAAAAGCTGGCGGTGTGGGGGATTAAATCCAAAGTAGAAAATATCCCGCTTTTCCTTGATACAAATCAGTTTGAACCAAAATATGAGCCGGGTGATTATGTTGTTTATTTTGGAAGATTGGTAAAGGAAAAGGGGTTGGATGTATTGCTACGGGCACTGTCGGGCACGGAGATAAAGCTAAAAATTGTTGGCGACGGACCAGAGAAAGAAAAATTAAAAGTTCAAAGTGAAAAAATAAAAGTTAATGTAGAATTTGTTGGTCATAAAAATGGAAAAGATTTGCACGATTTGATCCGCGGTTCAAAATTTGTTGTTTTACCGTCAGTTTGGTACGAGAACTATCCGATGTCTTTGCTTGAGTCCGGGGCGCTGGGTAAAGCCGTAGTCGGCGCGCGTCTGGGCGGTATACCTGAAATTATTTATGACGGGGAAAACGGATTTTTGGCCGAGCCGGGAAACGTGGACGATCTACGGGAAAAAATACAGCGGCTTTTCCGCGATAATGATCTATGCGAAAAAATGGGGCGGCGGGCGCGAGAATTAATAATTGAAAATAATTCACCGGAGGAACATTATAAAAAGTTGATGGAAGTTTATAAAAAATTAATTGATGGAAGATAGTTGTTGTAAGTTGCGAGTTGTATGAAACAAAAACAAAAGATAAAAATTGATCAGGATGCGCCGGGGGTGGGGGTGGGTTTGTTTTGGTTCAGAAATAGATATTTTAAATTTTTAACTTTAAGTTTAATAGTCGGAGCATTAGCTGTTTCGACTGTTTTTTATAATCAAAAAAAATCTGATTTTGAAATTCAGGCGGTCAAGGTGGAAGAAAAATATCCGCGGTTGGCCAACCTTTTTTTTAAATGGGATGTGACAGACTCCGAGGCAAAAGAATTAGCCAAGTGGGATGTTCTGGTAATTGATATGGAGGCAATGGTAAACACGCCAGAAAATTTAAAAAAAATTAGGGAATACAATCAGCAGGTTAAAATTTTGGCCTATATTACCACGCAAGAATTTACTTCCAGTGTTTATAGATTAAGATCAAACAGTTTACGGAGAAAACTTTACAATGGAATGTCTGACAATTGGTGGTTGAATTCCTCCGGTGGCGGTCGTCTTGTTTGGTGGCCGGGTACGTGGTTGTTAAATGTTACTGACGATTCAATGACTGATGGTAATGGGAAAAAATGGAATGATTATTTGCCGGAATTTGTCGCCCGAGAAATTTTAAGTTCAGATTTATGGGATGGGGTTTTTTATGATAATGCGTGGGATGGTGTTTCATGGATGCCTTCGGGCAATGAGATTGATTTGAATCGCGACGGTCGGGCCGACGCGCGGGTTACGGCAGATCAAAAATGGCGAGAGGGAATGAATAAAATTTTTCGACGGACAAGAGAGCTTTCGCCCGGGAAAATTGTTGTTGGAAATCAAGCCGGCGGCGCGAGTAGCAAGATTTATTTTTCGGACCTAAACGGCATATCCATAGAACATTTTCACAGATATAGCTGGACAGAGGTTTTAAATAATTATTTTTTTATTTTGAACAATGGTCAGGCGCCGAAGACATCTATTTTGAATTGCAATACGGAAAATACCGGCCGTCAGGATGATTATGCGAAAATGAGATTTTGCCTTACGAGCGCGCTTTTGGGCGACGGTTATTTTAGTTTTGATTATGGTGATCAGGCACACAATCAAACGTGGTGGTATGATGAATACGATATTTCTTTGGGGAAGCCGCTGAATTCGGCTTACAATGTTTTAACCGGTAGTACAAAGGTTGCCGCCGGAGTTTGGCGTCGAGATTTTCAAAATGGTATTGTTCTTGTAAATTCAGGAGACACGGCTAAGACAGTTAATTTGGGAGACGAGTTTGAAAAAATTCACGGCAGCCAGGATAAGGCGACAAACAGCGGAGCGGTCGTAAAAAGCGTTTATCTTTCGCCAAAGGATGGGATTGTTCTCTTGCGCCGTGCTGAAGTAGCAACAGTTTCCAATTTTCAAAACGGTTCTTTCGCTCGTATTTTTGATGAGAATGGAAAATTGAAAAAGACAGGATTTTTTACTTATGAAGAAAATTATAAACCGGCGAGCCAGGTGATGATTGTTGATTTAAATCAGGATGGAGCGCGTGAAACCGTGGTGGCAGATTCATCAAGAGTGGAAATTTTTGATAGTGGCGGAAAGAAACTTTATTCATTTTTTCCGTATGATCAAAATTACGACAAAGGAATTAATTTCGCGGTTGGCGATTTGAATCATGACGGGAAATTGGAAATTGTTACAGGCACTTTGCGCGGCGGCGGTCCGCACGTTCGAATTTTTAATTGGCAGGGGCGTTTAATCCACCCGGGGTTTTTTGCTTATGGAAAAAATTTCCGTGGCGGCGTTTCCGTGGCTGTGGGCGATACGGACGGAAACGGCTGGCCGGAAATTATAACTGGCGCTGGTTTTGGTGGCGGTCCGCATGTCAGGGTTTTTTCCGGCGGGGGAAAATTAATGCATCCGGGATTTTTCGCGTACGATCCGGCTTTTCGCGGCGGGGTGAATGTAGCTATGGCTGATTTGAATGGTGACGGCCGGGCGGAAATTATTACTGGTCCAGGAGTTGGCGGCAGTCCGGAGATTAAAGTTTTTGATGCCCAAAATTTTTCACTTAAAACAAGATTCTTTGCTTTTGGTGCACAAAGTCGCGGCGGGGTAACGGTTGCCGCAGGAGATTTTGATAATGACGCAAAAGAAGAAATTGTTGCGCAAACAACCGATATTTTTTCTTTTTAAAAATAATTTTAAATAATATGAAAAAAATAAAAGATAAGAAAGAAAAATTATCAGCGTCTTCGCCGGAAGAAGTGGTTTGTGTGGAGTCGTCTGATAAAGAAGAAATGGTTTGTTCGCGCGGGGGCGGGGTGGTAAAAGTTGAAGCAAAAGAGCCGCCCGCTGAATTGGGAAAAAAGAAAGGAAATGTTTTTGTTGGCACAATAAATTTTTTTGCGGCGCCTTATCAAGGTCTTAAAGAAAGTTATGAAAAAAAATATGGGCAAGCCAGAAAATTATTTTTTGTAGATTTGATTTTGCTGGGAGTGATTGGACTTCTTTTTGGTTTTAATGTTTATTTATTTTCGAGCAAAATGAGTGGAAATTTTTCTTGGTTTGATTTTACCAATACTACGGTGGGCGACGGAGTTTTTGGGACGATTTCCGAGTCATTGCTCAAAACAGAAATGAAAATTAATGGTGAGGTCCGGGCAGTTTTAAATCCTGGCGAAGATTTGGAATATGTAATTTTATATAGTAATGGGGGAAGTAAAGATATATATGATGTTGCTATAAAAGTTGATTTAGAGGGGGCGCCAATTGATCTTAATCAATTTTCCTCGGAGCATGGGGCTTTGCGCAACGGGGCAGTCGTTTGGACAAAAGATCAAATTCCGGATTTTGCTAAGTTGACCCCGGGAACAAAAGGAGAATTAAAATTTAAGGTCAGTACGGGTCGGATTGCAGAACCGGCTAAGGCGTTAAAATTTGAGGGAGTTCTTAAAAGTTGGTTGGAAATTTCTTATAAATTGGAAAGTGGGTTTGGAGAATCTCATAATTTTAAAACCACTGTCCGGGAAGACAAGTTTAATTCAGATTTAGTTTTGGAGAGCGCTGCGAGATATTACACTCCAGAAGGGGATCAGCTGGGTCTTGGCCCTCTGCCGCCGAAAGTTGGGGAGAAGACAACATATTGGATTTTTTGGAGTGTAAATAATAATTTAAATGATCTGGGCAATGTTTCTGCTTCCGCGATTTTGCCGCCAAATGTTTCTTGGACGGGAAGGATGAGTGTTAATTTAGGACAGCTAACTTACAATTCTGCACGTCGGCAAGTTAATTGGAGGGTTGGGGAAGTGGAGCGTTATCTTGGGGAAGATTGGCCAAAACGGGGCGTTGCTTTTGAAGTGATTCTCGTGCCAACCGTTGAGCAAGTTGGCAGTGAGCCAGAACTTATTGGCCAAATTAAAATTTTTGGAGATGACAAATTTACGGGTGAATTTTTAGAAAGGGAAGGGGTGGGGCTTACGACAAATTTGATTTATGATAGCTTGGCGGGAGGGAAAAATAATGTAGCCAAATAAAGATAAAGATAATCACAGTTGAGATAGAAAGCCGGCCAGAAGGCCGGTTTTTGATTTTATTTTAGCGACAGATTTTGATTGGAAGCAGAGAAGGCTGATTGTAATCATTACCCTTGACAAAACGTTTAAAATTTGCTAAGATATAGGGTCATAAAAATGACGGAAATAAGCTATTTATTATATGAAGATTGCCATGATTGGCCAAAAAGGAATACCAGCAATCTACGGCGGCATTGAGCGCCACGTAGAGGAATTAGCCGCTCGTCTATCCGAGGGCGGTTTTGATGTTACTGTTTTTTGCCGGCCATGGTATGGTAATAAGTCAGAAGTAAAGGGTGAAAAGTTAAAAATTTATAAAGGTATAAATTTAGTTTATTTGCCATCTTTAAAAACAAAGCATTTGGACGCGATTTCCCATACTTTTTTGGCGACAATTTATGCCATGTTTGGCAAGTACGATATTATTCATTATCATGGTGTTGGTCCGTCTTTGCTCTCTTGGATGCCGAGAATTTTTTGTAGAAAAATTAAAGTTGTGACCACCTTTCATTGTATTGACCGTAAACATCAAAAGTGGGGATTTTTTTCTAGATTAATGTTGAGGATGGGGGAGTGGGCCGCTTGTAAATTTGCTCATGAAACAATTACGGTTTCAAAAACCCTGCAGCAATATTGTTCCGAGGCTTATGATAAAGATACTGCCTATGTCCCAAACGGCGTAAATGTAAATGCAGGAGAAAATTATCCGAGCTCGCCGTCAGAGATTTTGGAAAAATATAATTTGGAAAAGGACAAATATTTATTGATGGTTTCTCGTTTAGTTCGTCATAAGGGCGCGCATTATTTGATTAAGGCTTTTCAGGATATCAGAAAGAACGACGCCAGTTTTTCTGGTTTGAAATTAGTTTTTGCCGGGGATTCAGTTTTTACTGATGATTATGTAAAAGAACTTAAAGATTTAGCTAAAGATGATCAAAGCGTTGTTTTTGTCGGATTTCAATCTGGCCGGCCGCTTGAGGATTTATTTTTAAATTCCTTGGCGGTTGTTCACCCTTCAGAATCAGAGGGTTTGCCAGTCGCTGTGCTTGAGGCCATGAGTTATGGAAAAGTTGTTTTGGCTTCTGATATTCCGGAAAACATGGAATTGATAAAAGATTATGGATTTAGTTTCCAAAATAAAAATGTTTCTGATTTAACTTTGCGGCTTAGAGAAGTTTTAGTAAGGCATGATCTTTTGGAAAAGGGCGCCGAAGCCAGGAAGTTTGTTATGGAAAATTATAATTGGGAGTATGTAGTTTCTGAAGTTAAAAAAGTTTATCTTGGTGCAAAATAAAGAATAAAAAAATTAAAAAGACTGGGGGCGATTCCTCAGTCTTTTTAATCCCGAATGTTGTAGCAAAAAATTTATTCCGTAGATTTTGGGTTTGGGGAGTAGAGAGTGTTTTTAATCCGCCATTTTTCTACGTATTGCCCAAGTCCTTTTGTTTCAGTTTTGTATTTTACGAGTGGTCGTTGTTGAGACCATTTTACCAAACTTGCAAAGTCAATTTTGTACCTTCCCCGGACGACTACGTAGCGCAGTTGCTGATCTTTAATCGCTCGACGGACGGTAAGCGGATTAACTCCGAAGAGGCGAGCGGCCTCAGATACGGAAACTCGAATTGGATTTTGGTTGGCCATATTGTGTAAATTAATATTATTATTTATTTAATTATTTTAATTAACTTTAATGGTTTAAAATCAACAGCCTGGGCTTGCCAAAAGTTTATATTGCTGTTAAGGTAATGTATAAATTACTGTTCACATTTATATTATAAAACATTGAAGTTATTTGTAAAGAGCTTGGGTGTGGATAAATTTGATAATAGCAATCTAAACATATTGTGTATAGCAACGTTAACATTGAAATAGTTAGAGAATCAAAAAATAGGAAAGCCCCGTGGTGAAATTATTTGTAATTTTAGCGGTTTTTCTCTATAATAGTGCTGTAACAAAAATCTAAAAAAACGTCTCAATGAGTAGAAGCTTGAAAGAACAATATCTTTTCCTCAAATTGCGTGCTACCCGCGACCCAGAAGTCTTCGGTAAACTTTACGATATCTACGTTGATCAGATTTATAGATTTATCTATTTTAAAGTGGGGCGCAAAGAAGAAGCGGAAGATTTGACCGGAGATGTTTTTTTGAAAACTTGGCAATATATAAATGAAATGGGTTCAGAAGTAATTGATAATTTACGCGCCTTTCTGTACCAGACCGCGAGAAATACGGTAATAGATTTTTACCGTTCGCGGGATCAAAAAGAATTTGTTGCCCTGCCGCAGGAAAATGATGAGGAAAAATTACCAGTGGAAATTATTGATGTAAAACAAGATTTGGTGGAAAAAATTGAGTTGGCTTCCGATCTTGAAGAAGTTAAAAAGGCTTTGCAGAAAATAAGAGAAGAATATCGCGAAGTAATAATTCTAAGATTTGTGGAGGAAATGAGTATCACGGAGACAGCAGAAATTTTAGGAAAATCAGAAGGCGCAGTCAGGGTACTAGTTCATCGAGCGGTTGCTGCCCTGAGGGGAGAGGTGGCGCAAAAAAGTTTACTAAAAAATCAAACTTATGTCCGCTGATATAATGAAGAAAATTAAAGACTTGAAGGGGATCGCCCCAAGAGCCGAATGGAAAAAATCCAATCGGGATGTTTTGATGTCTGAAATTAAAAGTACAACGCCGGCGATGAATGAAAGATGGACGATGGAATTATCAAAGATTGTTTTTCCGTGGAGAGTGATGAAATTAGCCGCGCGGCCGGTCTTGGCGCTCGTTTCCGTTTTTGCCCTTGTTTTAGGCGGTGGTCTCTCAGTTTCCGCTTCGCAATTAGCATTACCCGGCGACGCGCTTTATGGTTTGAAAATTGCGTCGGAAAAAGTGCAAGTAGCTTTGACTTTTGATAAAAAGGAATCGGCCAAAATCCACGTTGAGTTGGCCGGAAAAAGAATAAATGAAATTAAGCAGATAAAAGAAAATACTGATTCTGATCAGAAAAAAATTAAAAAGATCAATGTGGCCATGGATAAATTTAAAGAAGAAATTTCCACGGTACAAAATAAATTGGAAAATTTGAATAAAGAATCATCTGCCGCGAATACGGTTGAATTCGCTAAAATTGTTGACAATAAAACGACTGAATATCAAGAAGATTTAGTTCGGGCCACAAACGAATTACCGGAACTTAATGATGCGACGCAGAACATAAGCCAAAGCCTTGATTTGGCGGATAAAACGAGCGACGCGGCGCTGACTATGATTGTGGAAAAACACGCTCAGGGAGAAATGGTTTTATCAGAAGAATCAGAAGGTGGTGGTTTAAAAAGAGTGGGAGAAAAGATTGAAATTGCAGGAGTAAGGGTGGCGGCGGTTCTGGGACAAGTTAATATTTTGACTTTACCGGTTGATCCGGCCGCGACGCTTGTCGCCCAGCAAACAGCCGGGCAGGCGAAGACCGTTTTAGCAGAAGCTCGCGAAGCTTTGGGCCAAAAAGATTTAAATATTGCTTTAACAAAAACTATTGAAAGTAAAGA
>JAHIRI010000057.1 GCA_018818855.1 Patescibacteria group bacterium | reverse complement strand
TTCCGCCAAGCGCCAAAACAACGATTGGAATAGCAATGGAATAACCAAGCTGCCAGGCCAGAGAAAGCGCTGACCAGGATTGATTTTTTTCTTTAATTTTTTGGGATTTTTCTAAGTTATCCACAGAGTTATTTTTCCTTAATCTAAATTTAGATAATTTAGGTATTATAAAATGTTTTTAAAAAAAGGTCAATAGCTTTTTAAAATAAATAAAAAAAGGACTTACCTCCTCCATGGTAAGTCCTGGCCTAGTTTGCGTAGTGTGGCTCGTCGCACCCAAGGGTGGCAAACCCTTTCCACACCTGGACCGTACGAAACCCGGCCCTGATGAGGATAGCGCGGAAACAGTTTCTCCGCTTATTTGACGGCGCTTTTAGGTCACCTCCGTACGGATTCAATCGAGAAACGCGCACCCAAATGTGGTCACGGTACGGCTGAAGCACGCTGGCAAGCCGCCTCGCATGTTCGTCACTATCGTTTACGCCGCCAATGAGGACGTACTTAACCATCAGAGGGATCCCCGAGCGCTTTGCGTACTTAACCCCGAGATCGAGCAGGGTCGCGATGTCGTCTTGAACAGGCATGAAGGCCTTGCGGTCTTCATCCGTGGCAAAATGCAACGAAAGACGTAGCTGGATCTTCAGTGTGTCGTCGAGTAATTCCTTGATCCCAGCAGCAACACCGGAAGTCGAAATCGAGACGAACAGTTTATGCCCGAAGAGAGACTTCAGCTTCCGGATCACTGCAGCGACTGCCTTGTAGTGAAGAAGGGGTTCGCCCGCGCTGGAGAAGAAAACCACCAGGTTTCCTCCTCCTCTTTCCCAGTAGTCAGCTGCCAACCGGGCATTTCCCAACGCCAGACGTGCGAAACCCAACATCTGCTCCGGAGACAGGTATCCCTCGAAGGGGCCCCGTCCGACCGTGCAGAACTTGCATCCTGTCCGCCAACCTCGCTCTTCGCCGCGTGCCCTGAGTTCACATCCAGCAGAAACGGGCAGGAGAAGAAGATCTTTGTGGCGCCGGTGCGGCATCCGAAACCACAATGTAGAAACTCGCCTTCCATCAGGAAGTTCCGCGCGCAGTCTTTCAATGGCTGGCTTGGGCGGAGTTCCGACCATCTCTTGTCTTACGGGGACGATTCCCCCGTCACCGAGCTCTTCGAGGATTCTTGTCCTCTCCGGGGGTTTCCCCATTTTTTCACCTTACGGCTCCACTAATTCCTCATACGCCTCCTCCCACTATTCCCTAAGTGGCCCGCCAAAATTAATTTCTTAACAAACTTTGGCAGACCACCCAAATTATTTAAAAGAACGGAAGAAAAGTAATCTTACCCTGATTATCATTTTTCGTCAACCTTCACCAAAATCAATTTTATTGTTAGGCAAATGGACAATGAACTGACTCCCCTCACCTAGTTTACTTTGAACATCAATATATCCACCATGCGCTTCAGCAATTGATTTACAAATAGCTAAGCCCAATCCGCTGCCGCCTATCTTTTCCCTGGTACGCACTTTATCAACGCGATAAAATCTTTCAAAAACATAGGGTACCTCGTTTTCCGGTATGCCAATACCGTTGTCAGATATCCGGATGTCAACACCCCTGCTAGTACTCTCTGCTGATAATTTTACCCAACCGTTTTTTTTGCCGTACTTTATGGCATTGGAAACTAAATTTAACAATAATTTCAAAAATTTATCTTCATCGATTACAACATTAATTTTTTCTCCCTCCACAATATCAATTTTTATGTCCTTATCTTTCGCCAAAATCTCCATTGACTGCGCGACGGTTTTAAGAAGAGCACCAAGGTTTGCATTTGTCTTTTTAAGATTAAGTTTACCGGCTCCGGCGTGGGTTAAAATCATTAAATCTGCCAAAATACCTGACATACGGCCCACTTCTTCATCTATGGATTCTAATGTTTCCCTTAAATCTTTTGTTTTAATTTTTTCATCCAAAAGAGAAATATCAAGATTCCCCTTTATGATTGTTAGCGGCGTTCTGAGTTCATGAGAAGCGTCGGCAATAAATTGGGATTTTAATTCAATTGATTTTTCCAGTTTTTGATTGGCAATTTTTAATTCTTCTGTCCTCTGCAAAACTTTTGCTTCCAAATTTTTATTTAAATCTTTAATTTCCTCATACATTTGACTGTTAGAAATAGCGATCGCGGCATTATTGGCGAGAGTCGTCATTAATTCCACATCCTCATCCTTAAATCTTCCTGCTTCATCACTATCTATTTTAATTACCCCGATAACTTTTTTTTCCAAAAGAATTGGTACGGCTAATTCAGATTTTACGCTCGGCATCTCTGCCCGGCTAATGTAATAAGGGTCTTTTTCCACATCATTACTAAAATATGGTTGTTTAATAAAAGCGGCATGGCCGCAAAG
>JAHIRI010000056.1 GCA_018818855.1 Patescibacteria group bacterium | reverse complement strand
TCACTTTAGTGAGGGCAACCAACCCCGACTGAAGTCGGGACTCCGATTTTTTGGAATCCCAGCGAAAGCTGGGCTCCGTATCACTCCGCCTTTTTTAACATTTCTAAAAACTCTTTCTCATCCAAAGTTTTGACACCTAACCGCTTCGCCTTATCATATTTTGACCCCGGATCGCTGCCGGTCACGACAAAATTTGTTTCCTTTGATACCGAACTTGTCACATCGCCGCCAAGCATCTGAATTTTTTCTTTAGCTGCATCGCGCGTTAAGTTTTCCAAAGTTCCCGTCAAAACAAATTTCAAACCCTGCCAGATTTTTTTCGTCGCCACGGGTTTCGTCACCAAAACATTTTTCAATAATCTCTCCAAAAAATTTTTATTACTTTTATCATGGAACCACTCAATAATGCTTTTCGCCATCACCCCGCCGACATTTGGCACTTTTTCTAAATCGGGAAGCGTTGCGTTCTGTAATTTCTCTAAACTGCCAAAATAATTTGCCAAATCCACGGCCGTTTCTTCGCCGACATGGCGGATACCTAAAGCATAGATAAGCCGACCGAGCGAAATTTTTTTACTTTTTATAATTGCCTCGATCAAATTGGCCGCTGATTTTTCTGCGAACCGTTCGAGCGGCAAAACATCGCCGGCTTCAAGTTCATACAAATCTGCCGCATCACGAATTAATCCTTCTTCCAAAAATCTTTCCAAAATTTTATGACCGAGACCATCGATATTAAACGCGCGCTTTGAAACAAAGTGTGAGGTTTGGCGAAGCGTTTGAGCAAAACATTTCTGGTTTGGACAATAAATTGCAACTTCTCCCGGACGCCGCACGAGTTTTGTTTCGCACATCGGACAAAATTCCGGCGGAGTAATTTTCTTTTCTTTTCCTGTCCTGAGATTTGGCAAAACTTGCACAACTTTTGGGATCACGTCACCCGCTTTTTCAATAATGACTGTGTCGCCGATTTTCACACCTAACCGTTCAATTTCATCAAGATTGTGCAAAGTTGAATGTGTCACAGTCGTCCCCGCAACAAAAACTGGATCCATTACCGCGACCGGAGTAATCGCGCCCGTTCGACCAACTTGCCAAACAACTTCCAGGACTTTGGTCGTCGCCTGCTCCGGAGGAAATTTATAAGCAATCATTCCACGCGGCGTTTTTCCAACCACGCCCAATTTATCAAAAATATCATTCCGATTTACAACAACTATTTCTCCATCCATCCAATAATTTAACTTTCCCCTGATTTTTTCCAAATATTTATGAAACTCTTCCACTTCCGCCAAATTTTTTGCGTAACGATTTTCCGGATTAACTTTAACGCCAAGCAATTTTAAAATTTCATGCGCCGCTTCATGGGTTTTTTGCCCTAAATCTGTTATAAGCGCATAGCCAAAAAAATCTAATTTTCGCGACGCGGTAATTTTTGAATTGAGTTGTCTGATACTCCCAGCTGCGGCATTCCGAGGATTGGCAAAGGGCGGTTCCCCTTTCTTTTTTTGTTCACGATTTAATTTTTCAAAAACATTTTTATCCATGAAACACTCTCCCCGAATTTCAATCTTCTCGAACAAATTTTTTATTTTTGATAAAAATATTTTCCTATCAACTGCCTCGCCGTATTTTTTCAAAAAATTTTCAATTTCTTTCTCAGGCGGCTTATTTAGGCGCAATGGAATTGCCTCAATAGTTTTTAAATTTTGTGTAACATCTTCACCAATTTTCCCGTCGCCACGCGTAGAGCCAACATTAAAAATTCCATTTTCATAAACCAAGGCCACGGCCAGCCCGTCCATTTTTACTTCGGCGTAATAATCAAATTTTTCATGCGGCAAAAGTTTTTTAATACGCTCTTCCCATGCTTCCAATTCTTTTGGTTCGAAAACATCTTCTATGGAAAGCATCGGTTTTTCATGAAAAACTTTCCTAAACTCTTTTAGTGCTTCTCCTCCAACCCTCTGCGTCGGCGAATCAGACGTGATAAATTCCGGGTATTCTTGCTCCAATTTATATAATTCGTGTTTCAGTGAATCAAGCGCGGCATCAGAAATTTCGCTTCGATCCAGAACATGATAAAGATAGCGATGGTGTTCAACTTCCGCTTTTAATTTTTCTATTCTTTTTTTTGCTTCTTCTTTTGTCATAAAATTTTATGGACAAACGGCGTCATCTCCTTTTACGAGTGAACATTCACTAAACAAAACGTAGTCGTAAAGCCCGGACATTGGAGATTTTCTGGGCATTGTTACCTTGATCGCCTGGCGCGCTACTCCATATTCACCAGCGGAATTTAAAACAATTCTCGCGGGAATTTTTACTTGCGGCGGAACGGCATTATCAGCCCCCCACACGGTAATTATAACATTGTTAATATCACAATAAAGCGCTTTGATTCTAAGCCGATATGATTTGGTACCCGAAAAACCATTATTAATAACCGGACTTTCGAGCGCAGTGTATTTAAATTTTTTCTCTGTCGCCTCTGACCACCCGGCTATTGGATCCCAATTAACATAGCCTACTTCAATCGTAGAAACTGCCGGAGCGACGCAGTCCGGCACCCATTCAATTTTAACAGATTCAACGCCCGCGGCAACGGCATTCTCCGGATCAAAAAGATCTATCTGCATTGAATTATCTTTTTCTATTTTTCCATAAATTTGCGGCTCCCGATCAACAATTGTTCTCTCCCAAGAGGCATCATTACTTAAATCTCCCGCTGCCGTAATACAAGATTCTCCCTCTCCTCCAGAACAAAAACCATTCGCTCCGCAAACACCCACCGGACAATTTATGACTGCGTCTTCTTTTCTTAATTTATAAATTGCCTGCTCAACTCCCGACTCGGCCGCAAAATAAGCTACGGTAGAAAAATCAATATTTCGCGCTTGTTTAATTTCGTTCAAAATAATTGTCCCAATACCAAGCCCGGCCGTCATAATTCCGGCCATAACCAGTAATGCCAGTAAAAGTACATTTCCTGATTGTTTATTCCAAAACATAAATCAAAATATTTTATCTTCTGTAAATTCTACCGGACACCGTTGTTTCTAAATAAATCGTCTGCTGTTCTTCCGGCCGGCCGCCGATTCCTTTTGTTGTAAGTACTATTGTCACGCGCGGCTGATTGTCTGAATCATAAAGATTCAATGCGTTTAATTTAAAAGGATCAACTATTGGATCAATATAAAATTTTAAATCTTCCACGTTGTTTCCCTTTGAAGTAATGCTCGCAAAAGTCAATCCCCCATCAAGACTAACCACAAGACACGCGGCTGTTTCCGGAGGACAATCATCCGCGCTTTTTTTAAAAACTATTAAATTATCATCAGCGTCGCGAAGCGCGAGTTCTTCTTCGGGAAAATTTATTCCGCCGACATAGCCGCCCCAATCATAATCAATCATATCCATTTTTATTTCTTTGGAAATTGCTTCCATGGAATACCGCGCGTCAGATTGAACTTTTTCTATTGCTAATGTTCGGCGAGAAGCTTTTGACGCCATCATAAAAATATCAACAATCACAACCGTGGCCACGGAAAAAATCGCGAGCACAACCATCATTTCTACGAGCGTGAATCCTCTTTTGTTCATACCATCACCTTATCTCCAGTTATAAATTCTATCTTCTAAAATCACCTTGCGCGAACGGCTAGACAAAGTCCAGACCACTTCTGACTTGACTCTTATTCCGATTTTTTCTTCTCCGCCACCACAAGGATTGCCAGTAATATTTTCTGTTTTGGCGGCCACATTAAAACAAATCGGGTCGAGGGTAATAAGCCGAGAATATTGAGTTTCTACTCCGCCTGGCGGCGCCACATCTTGCAAATACAAATTCTCCGGACTGCGATATAATTTTGCCGCCGCGTCAGTAATGGCGCTTGGAGTAAAATCAAGATGCCACTTATTTGCCACAGAATTAAAAACAGCAATTGCCGTAAAGTCGTTTCCCAAAAAAAGCCCAGAATCCCAGTCTAAATTCTGAAGCCAGCTTGTATCGCGAAAATTTCTTACAACTTCGACTCCTTCTTTCGCAAGATTTGAAGCCACAACTCTTGTCCCGGCTTCGTCAACTCCGGTTAGATTGGAAATAGTAAGGGAAAGCGCGCCAACCAGGCCAGTCAAAATTATTGCGATGGCGACAATCATTTCCACGAGACTTTGCCCGGATTGTGATTTTAAATTTTTAATTTTAGATTTCATTGAAAATTAAAATTTTTATTTCTACTCCACATCAATGCGGCCCGAAATTCTGTTCAAAACTATTTTTTTACTTTTGCCGCTCAAATTATGTTTGACGGTCACGGCAGAAATATCATTAACCGTTCCGCCATTAATGTAAACCGTTGGCTTGGGCGGTTTAAAAACTACGGCTGAACTCGCCGCGGGCAAAACTCCGACGATTACCATGTTCGGAGGCAAGGTTATTAATCCATCAGGCAGAACTTCTCCTGCGTCATAAGCGAGATTACCATTTTTGTCAGCAAAAATTATATATTTATCAGGATTTCCTAAATTAAAATAAATACCATAACCTCCGGCTGGCGTTATCCCTTCAAACTGTTCTCCGGCCAAAGCCATGTTTTGCGCCCGGCGCAAATTTGAAGCAACCGTTTCCGCCGCGATTTTCAATTCATCACTCCGGCTGCCGCCACGAAAATTTGTCACAACCATAGTTGTCACAATAATAAAAATTCCCAAAGAAACAAGAAGTTCAATTATTGTAAACCCCCCCTTGCTTCGCAAGGTTACACCAAAATTCTTTGGTGTGGGGGTAAAACCTTTTTTCATTTTAAAAATTTAAATACCAATTTAAAATTTTCTCACCAAAAAATATCGCGAAAACTGTTCCGGCAGCTAAAAAAGTTCCAAACGGCACCTGGCTTTTCATTTTTTTAATTTTCCCAGCCACTAAAATCAGCCCGACAATAGCGCCAACCACATAAGCAAAGAATAATGCCACACCAAGTCCACCCAAACCCAAAATCAAACCCATAAGCGCTCCCATTTTTATATCCCCTCCTCCGATCCACTTTCCTTTTGAAATTAAATATTGTAAAAGAAAAAATCCTCCTCCCAAAATTGCCGCGACAATTGGACCAAAAATTCCCCACCAAGAAATTCCCCCGCCATAAATTAAGGGCAAAGTCACAAAAACAAGAGCCGCCGCGGGATAAATAATTTTATCCAAAATCAAATAATATTTTAAATCATAAACAAAAACTATAATCATCACGGAAATCATAAACCACTCTCTCGCCAGCAAGAAAAAATTATAAGTTGTAAGCCGCAAATCATACGGCAAATACGCAAACAAAAATAAAATCGCCGCAGAAAACTCCACGAGCGGGTACTGCCAGGAAATTGACTTTCCGCAATGACGGCATTTTCCTTTTTGAATTAAAAAACTCAAAACTGGAATAAGTTCAATGGGTCCCAAAACATGACGACATTTTGGACAATGAGACCGGCCGGTAAGAACCGACTCCTCGGAATGAAGCCGCCAAATCACGACATTCAAAAAACTGCCGATAATTAGGCCGAAAATAAAAACTATTGCAATCATCATACCCCGTTAGAAGTCTATTAATTTTTTAACATTTATTCGACTCTTCTAAAAAAAGCGTTTTTATATAATCCCCGTTCTGCCGTGAAGAAAAATTTTTAGTCAAAAAATTTTTCGCCAAGGACTTCTAACGGGGCATATTTTAAAATTATACCACGAAAATCAGCAAAAACCAAACAAAAAACTCCCGCGCGGGAGTTTTTTGATCTCTCAAAATTTTGAGACTAAATTTACTGCATACCAGCCGGGGTCAATGTATGAGCACCAGCGGGTAAGTCTCCGGTCACGCCTTCAAGCCAGAAATTAATTTTATAACTTCCTGCTGCTGCCGCGCCGAAAGAGTAATTGCATTTCGCCGCCGCCGGATCGCCACAAGCTCCTGCCACACCACCCGGATCTTTCAAATTAGCAACTCCCGGTAAATACTCAGGCGCTAAGGCAACACAAGTAGAAACTAAGCCGGCACAAACAGGATAACCGTTGGTCGCACTGTAATACAATTCCATAGCTGTCTGGACCTGTTTCATATCGGCGACTCTCTTTGAATCTCTGGCTTTAGTTCTAGCCGAAGTTAAAGCAACGACCGCCAAAGTTGAAAGCAAACCGATGATGGCAATAACCACCAACAACTCAATCAAAGTAAAACCTTTTTTATTTTTAAACATTCTTCCACCCCCTTTCGTCCATCACAACTTTAAGCTTTTAAGTTGTGACTTTAAGGATTAATTTAATAAATTATAACATAAAACTTAAAACTTGTAACTTGGAACTTAAAATTTACCGATAGCTTTCAATCTCAAAGTTTTATGCTTCATGCTTTATGTTTCATGTTTTAAAATTAGAACTGCGTTGCCAAACTGTACATCGGCAAAATAACCGCCGCAACCATAATGCCGACCCCAACGCCCATCAAAAGCATAATAAGCGGCTCCATAATTGTCGTTAAATTTCTCACCATATTTTCCGTTTCCCGCGTATAAAAATCAGTAATTCTCTCCAAAATAACATCAATTTTTCCGGTTTGCTCGCCAATACCCAACATCTGAGTCACCATTACCGGGATATCTTTGCTTCTGGCAAAGACTGTTGTGATCGGATTGCCGTCTTCCACCTCCCGCATTGTTTTCAAAATCAGATCTTTGTAAACCGCGTTGCCGGTAATTTCTGCCGCGATTTTTAAACTTCCAACAATTTCCACTCCGCCGGTAAGAAGGGTAGAAAGTCCACGCGTAAAACGAACAATATAAATTCTTTTAAATAATTGGCCAAAAATGGGCAATCTCAATTTTAAAGTATCCCAAGATTTTCTGCCGAGGGGAAAACTAATCAAATATCTTATTCCCAAAACAAAACCCACTACAGCAATTGCGAGTGCCCACCAATAATTCTTCATCACATCAGAAGTTGCAATTAAAATTCTCGTGGAAAGAGGCAATGTCCCACCAGTTTCTCTCAAAATATCCGTTAATTTTGGAATGACAAAAATCATCATTACAATACCAACCGCAACCAAGCCAAACAAAATAAATGCCGGATAAATCATCGCGCCTTTTATTTTGCTTTGTAAATCATAATCTTTTTCTCGTTGCGTCGCGAGATAATCTAAAACTTCATCCAATTTTCCCGTTGTTTCTCCCGAACGGATAATGTTAACAAAAAAGTCATCAAAAATATGAGGGTATCTCCCAAGGGCAATGGATAGCTTCGATCCCCCCTCCACATCGGCGGCAAGATTTGCCACAATAGTCCGCAAACTTTTATTAGCCGTCTGCCGGATTAAAACTTTTAATGATTGAACGACCGGCACGTCGGCGGAAATCATAACCGAAAGTTGGCGGGCAAAAATAACCAAGTCCTTGGTTGGGACTCGGTTTAAAAATGGTATCTTAGCAATATACTTATCCAGGTTAATATCCGTCGCCATAAACAAACTGGTTATTTTTTTATTCTTGCGTCGCGCGTAAAACTTCTTCCACAGTTGTCAGACCTTCAAGTACTTTCAAAAATCCATCTTGCTTCATGCTGGCCATCCCCTGATTTTTTCTTTCTTCATTAAAACTCTTGATATTAAAACCTTCGGCAATAATTCTTCTTAAATTTTCAGTTCCTTCTAAAATTTCAGAAATTACCACGCGGCCGATATATCCTTCATTATTACACCGCGCGCAACCGACCCCGTGCCAAAGTTTTAATTGAGAATTCAAATCAACTCCGGGCGGCAAAAATTTCTTTGGCATATCGGTAAGTTCTCTTTTAATATTTTCGATGACCTCGGTGGGCGGCGCAATTTCTTCTTTACAAAAAGTACAAATTTTTCTTACCAACCGCTGGGCAACAACTGCGTTCAAAGTTGACGACAGCAAAAACGGCTCCACTTTCATATCAATCAACCGCGGAACGGCTCCGGCCGCATCATTTGTGTGCAGGGTGGAAAAAATTAAGTGGCCAGTCAGAGCCGCGTGAATCGCTAACTCCGCGGTTTCATTATCGCGGATTTCTCCAACCATAATAATATTCGGATCTTGCCGCAAAAGCGAGCGAAGTCCGGCGGCAAAACTAAAACCAATTTCCGGCCGAATTTGCGACTGGTTAACTCCTTCAATATAATATTCTATCGGATCTTCCAGCGTCACAATATTTATTCCTTCTCGATTTACCATGGAAAGCGCGGTATAAAGAGTTGTAGATTTACCAGAACCAGTAGGGCCAGTGACCAAAAATAGACCATGCGGCCTTTTAATTTCCCTGCTAATAATTTCCACTGCCTGCCCGCGAAATCCCAAATCTTCAAGCGTTGCCGCTTTTGTCGCGGTCTCCAAAACTCTCATCACAACTTTTTCTTGATCCAGCAGGGGCAGAGTGGAAATACGAAAATCAACATTTCTTCCGTTGATAACCTGTCTGATTCTGCCATCTTGAGGAATTCTTGTTTCATCCAATTTTAAATTGGCCAAAACTTTAATTCTTGCAATCACAGCCGCATGAATATAAGCCGGAAGAGCAAGCCGCGGACGAAGAACGCCGTCAATACGATAACGAACTCGCGATTCTTTAAACTCCGGTTCAATATGAATATCTGACGCTTTATTATCAACGGCGTATTTCATAATCATCGCAACCATTTTAGATACCGGAGCTTTTTTAATCACTTCCGCCACCTCGCCTGTTGGAATTTCCTCAATCTCTTTTTCTTCTTCTTTGAATCTCTCTTCAGCTATTTCTAAAACCTTTTCCACTTCTTTTTTCAAAATCTCATATTTTTTTACCGCATCCCGAAAGCTCGCCGAAGAAATTATAAAATATTTAACGGAAAAATCTTTTTCTTTGGCTAAAAAATTTATTGCCTCCACAGCCGCGATGTTGCCGGGATTCAAAATTCCGACATTTATCACACCATCAAGTTTTTCAAAAGAAACAACATGATTATTCTCCGCGACATCTTTTGAAATAACATTCAAAACTTCATACTTTATTTCGCGTCCAACCAAATTTACATAAGGCAAATTAAAAACCTTGCCCTTTGCTTCGGCCAATTTTTCTTCTTCAACTTGACCGGATTCATCAATAAGAGCTTCGATACTTTTTCCCGTCTTTTGACTCTCCGCGAGAAGTACGCCCGCTTTTTCTCCGTCAATCAATTTTTCTTGGAGCAAAATGCTCAGCAAGGGACTGTCCATATTAAAACTTCATAAAGGGATTAATTTTCCCTTTCTGGCCGACCTCGATCGGCAAGGCAACAAACTGTTTTAATCCACCGAACTTTTCATCAGAAAAAATCTTCGTATCAAAATTAGTCTCAATTGTTTTAGCAGTACCAAGCAAATTCTCTGTTTCACCACTCATTAATTTATAATATAAAAAATATCCGCCCGCCGCGACGAGTACGACTATAATTATTAGAATGATTGCTCGCTTTTTCATACTAAGGATTAATCTGCCCCGCAGAATTTTGCATTGCTGCCATGCGGTAAGTTTTTAAATTTAAGGTGTAGGTAGCTGTTTCCGGAGTATAATTGATTGACGTAATATCAATCAATCTTAAATTTGTCTCCAGGTCGAATAAAAATTTTTTTAAATCCCCGTAAGAATCTTCTGAATCCGGACCAGTCGTAAGATTAAGAGAAGCCTGAACTTCAGAAATTCCTAAATTTTTTATATTTTCCGTAGATTCTTTTTCGCTAATATCAACCGCTAAAACAATGATCTTATTTTTCTGCGCTAAATTTTCAAATAAAGTAAAAAGTCCGGCTTCGAGAACTTCGCTCGGCAACATCTCTTCTATTTTTTCTTTTTCTACGGAAGAAATATCTGCGTAATTTTCCAATAATTTACTGACGTCACGGAAAGTTTTAGACTCACCTTCCAGCGCTTGTTTTTGCAAAATTATTTTTTCCTCTGTATCGGCCAGGCGGCCATATTCCGGCCAGATCAAAAGATAAGCTACAACTGCGAAAATCGTAATCAACAAAAATATCAACAAAGTAGATGATGTCTTTGCTTTCGGCTCCTCTTTTATTTTTTTCTCTTCTTTTTTCTCCATAGTTACTTCAAAAAAATCTCCGGATTAAGTTGCAATCTTGCGTCAAAATTAATTTCTGCCACATTTCCCTCTGGATCAACGCTCGCCGAGGCGGAAAGAACAGAAATTTTAGAGACAAGATCGTTGGATTTGAAAGCAACAATTTGTCTTGACATCGCCGCATAACTTTTTGCCACACCTGACATTACCACCTGCCCGTCATTTCCTCCAACCAAATTAACAAAATAAACATCCGCCACGGTATTTTTTTCCAAAAAAGAAAAAAAGTTTGTCCAATAAATATGATTTTCCAAAAGCCTTCCTGCGGCCTTCAATTGTTTTTGAAAAAGTTGCGCCTGATTTTTTTCCGAAGCCAATCCTTGATTTTTTTTCTCCATCCCTCCCAGATCAGTCTCAACTTTTTGTAAATCATTTTCCGCCTGCCCCCCATACCATTTTATTGTCCAATATAATCCCCCACCGATTAACGCTAAAAGAATTGCCGCGACAATTAAAAGAACTATTTTCTTTGATGTTTTCTTTTTTTCTTTTTCTACTGACTCTTCTTCCGGAATTAAAGTAATACCAAGTTTTTGTCCGAGCGACCGTTTTTCTCCCTGTGGTTTTGAAAAAGTTTTTTTCGGGGCGCCGTTTTGCGGATGTTGTTTCTGTTCTACTTTCTGTTCGGGCAAGGGTGCAGGTCTTTGCACTGGTTGCGGTTTTGGCGGGAGCGGCGCAGGTCTTTGCGGAGCTTGCTCTATCGGCCGGGGAGAAAACGACGGAGCGGCCGGAACGGGCCCGGAAACTTCTTTTTGCATTTTAAAAACCGAGAGTTCAGATTCTACGGTTGGTTTAGGAGGAGCTGTGGCTGACCCTGGAGGAATCGATGCTGCCCCCCGCCCCTGTCTTGAACTAAAAAATTTCCCCATAAATTTTGACTTTGGGGATTTCTCCTCTGTTTCGGGAACAAATAATTTCACTTCTGGCCTTTCTTCCTTTTTCTTTTTTTCTTCCGGTCTCCGAAGTTCCAGGGGCAAAAGTTCTATGTCATCATTCCCGCTGTTTTTGTCGCCGTTCGGCATTTATTATCTTATTATTTTGTTGTCTTGTTTTATTTTTATTTACTCCAACTCTCTCATGGCGAGTCCGATTGCTACAGAAAATTTTGGCCCAACTTGATCCAAAATCGGCCGTAGTTCTTCGGGATAAATTATTCTCGCCCAGGGGTTACCAGCATAAACCCTCATATTCAACGCGCCTGAAAGATATTCAACAAAATTTGGCAAGAGCGCTCCGCCGCCGGTTAAAATTATTTTTTCAATTTTCTTTCCCGTCCCGCCCTCCTGATTTTGATAGAGATTGGTGCAATATTTTATTTCATTCAAAAGCATTGTAAGAGCTCTTTCCACAATTTTAGAAACTCCTCCGCCCGCACTCGGCGACATTCCGGCGTCGTATTTCATTTGTTCAGCCTGATTAAAATCGATTCCAAGGCTTGTGGAAATCTCTTTTGTAATGTTTATCCCGCCGACATTTAGAGAACGGTTTAAAAAGGGCACGCCATTTTCAATAATGGAAATCGCCGTGCTCGCCGCGCCCATATCCACAACAATCACTGTAGATTTATCAACACCGACCAGGGCGCGCACCAAGGCAAATGTTTCCGTTTCCAAACTTACTAAATTCAAACCAGCGCCTTTAAAAATATCCAAATATTTTTTAACCAATTTTTTTGCCGCGGCGGTAAGAAGAACTCTCGTCGTCTTCTGCGGCACGGCAGACACCGCTGCGCCGACAGCGGCTTCGGGAGTTAAAACCTTCCAATCCAAAATCATCTCTTCTAGGGGCAGTGGAATAATTTTTTTTGCCTCCCACCGCACTGCTTCAGCCAAATCCTTCCCTGGCGCGGCCGGAATATTTATCACCGAACTGAAAACCGAAGCGCTGGGTAAGGCGGCTACAGCTTGTTTGGAAACAGTTTTTGATTTAACGCAAATTTTTTTAATCAAATCAATCGCCCGTTCCGGAATTTCCGTAAATTCTTTTTCCGGATAACCAACACTCTGCTCGGTATAGCCGTAAGTTAAAAGCCGCGGCCTCCCCGCTTCTTCTTTTAATTCAACAATTTTAATACTTGTCGCGCCCAAATCAACGCCCAAAAAACTTTTGGTCATATATTAACAATTCACAATTTCCGCCGAAGGCGGATCAGCCTTTGGCTGAAACAATTAACTTTGATTTATTATATCACAAAAATATCCAAACAACCAATAAATTATCTACAACTATATTTTTACGGCGCCGCCTCTCTCCAGACAGGCAAAGCCCTCATCAAATCAGCCATTCCTGGTGGAGTATTGGCCAGCACCCGGCCGTCATAAATCACTTGTTCTGAACCACGTTCTGCCGACTGCCAAAGCCGCTCGAAATTAAATTTATGCGCAAGCATTAATCCGCGAACCGTAAGAGATTGATCAGTCCGCCGGTTATTAGTTGTCCCTGTGCTGATTTCATCTTCTGCATAAAACGCCCCGACCATTTTTTCCACAGACGGATTAATAATCACTTTTCCTTTTGTTCCAGAACCATCATCAAGTACAAGCCATCCGACTGAAGCTAAATTTTTTAAATTTGTAACTGCACCAGCCTGATAAGCAATATCGCCAGTAATTGTTAAATTTCCCCTGACAACAATCAAACCAGAACCATCCTGCCGCCCTGAACCATTATTAAAAGTTTTGGCGCCAATTGTTAAGTCGCCATTTTTATAATAAATTTTTCCGGCGAGCAAATCCGGGATGTCCGCCCCGCCCGCGATATTTTTTACCAAACCATATTTCCCCGCCAAAATTCCCGCCAAATCAATTTTTCCAAAAACATTGGTGTAAAGATTACCTGATTTTGGAAAATCAAAACTTTCAAACGGCGTTCTGACACACCCCTCGCCGCTCCTAAAATTTAATATCGCGCCCGTAGATGAAATACAATATGTCGCATTATATTTATTAATCAATTCTACAAAAGCGCTTGGAGACTCAACTGAAAGCTTTCCATAAATTTCTCCATATTTCGTTTCAAGCCAAGGTGAAGCCAGGCCAAGTCCGCCCGGAGTAGGAGAAAAATTAATCCATCCCACGCCGACCGCCGGATCATTATTTCCATTCCACGCCCAACCAACAATCCTGCCGTTTTGCCGATCAACTGATACACCATATTTATCGCAAAAAGTGCAAGAGTTACAAGTATCCTCCGCGGCTCCCCGAACACAATTAAAACACTGACCGCAAATATTCCCGATCCCCGTTTCCGACGGATCAGGAAATTTATCAGTAAAACAAACATTACATTGATAATCAATTGTCGGCGGATCTCCAGGAATTTCCACATCCTGACAGTCAGTACAAGCGCGATACGGTCCGCCAGGCATTCCGGCATCCGGTCCGCGAAGTTTCAGCCATCCCCCATCGCCCAATGCCAAAACTTTTGCCCAACCCGTAATTCTCCCAAAGACTGAATCATAAATTGCCCGCGCTACCGCTCCGCCCGGCGCGAGCTCTCCTTCCGGATTGCTAAAACGCACCCAGCCAACATTTTCCGACCAAAGATAGCCGCTGACCGTTCCATCATCTTCTACATTCATCCCATAATCGATTCTTCCTGCGTCCGGACATAATCCTAAATTTGAACAATTCGCCGAAAACCATCCGAAATTATCCGATGACCAAGCCCATCCGGCCACGTTGTCGGCTTCTCCTGCCCGCACCTCTCCAATTTTTTCTTTTACTAACAAAAAAGCGCCGATTAAAAAAATGAAAATAAAAATCAGCGCCAATTTAAAAATTTTGCTACCAAGTATTTTTCTTGCCCTTTTCATGCTTTAATTATAGCACTTTTTCTCACAACATGAAACATAAAACATGAAACATAAAACATAAAATCCGTAATTCAACAAAGGTTTCAAGTTCCAAGATCTATCGCCTCATTCACCAACTTATCCGCGTCTTTATTTTTCTCCCGCGGCACATGAATAAAAGTCACCTTTTTAAATCCCATACTCGCGTTCCAGACCTGAACAAAAAGCGGGGCTAAATTCTTATCCTTAACTTTATATTCGCGATTTAATTGTTTTACCACAAGCTCACTGTCCAAAAAAAATTCCAACTCAACCGGCTCTAATTTTTTTGCCTCTTCAAGCGCCAAAATAACAGCCTTATATTCTGCCTGATTATTTGTTGCCTTGCCAATATATTTTTTATGTCGTCCGACCAATTCATTTCCCGACCAAATCACAACGCCAATGCCAGCCGGGCCTGGATTGCCGCGCGCCCCACCGTCAGTGAATATTTGAAGTTTATTATATGTCATAAATTTACTCACTCATTTTTAAATCAATAATTTTCATCTGTAATTCTCTATTCCCATTCCATTCATTAACATCAACCTCAAAAACTACATCAATTTTATCCCCCACTTTTAATTTCTGGCACCAATCCCCAAAACAAAAACCAATAAATTTTTTCCTCAAACCATTTCCCTGACTCAAATTTATCCGTAAATGATTTCCATTCGTCCCGACACTTTCAAAAGTTTCCACGGACAATCCTCTGCCTAAATATTTTGGCCTTTCATTCGCTCTGCCAAATGGCGCAAATTTTTCCAAAAGTTCAAACAGCTCCCAATTTATTTTTTTCAAATCAACTTCCGCATCAACTTCCAATGTTTGTGTAAGATCCATCCCATCCAATTTCTTCTCTGCAAACTTTTTTAAAATCTTTTCAAATTTTTTCAAATCTTTTTTATTTTTCAAAGTAAAACCGCACGCTCCGGCATGGCCGCCGTAGTGCGAAAAGAGTTCTTTTGCCTCGCGCAACCCTTCCATAATATCAAATTCCGGAATACTCCTCCCCGAACCCATAATCACTCCTTCTTTCTCGGTCATAACAAAAGTCGGCCGAAAAAATTTATCAGCAATTTTTCCCGCGACCAATCCCACAATTCCCACTGGCCATCCCTCGCCAAGAGCGAATAAAACTTTTTCCTCGCCAATCTCTTCGCCAATTTGCGCTTTTGCTTCGGCCGTCACCCGTTCGCTCAAACTTTGCCTACCTTCATTAGTTTTGTTCAGGGCGTCAACAAGATTTTGAACTTCATCTACGTCGTCAGTTTTTAAAAGTTCATAAGCTTGATTCGCGTGATCAATTCTCCCGGCCGCGTTCAATCGCGGTCCAATTTGAAAAGCCACGTTTCTCGCATCAAGATCTTTATTTTTATTCAAACTCAGAGATTCAATTAATTTTTTCAAGCCCAGTCGCTGCGTTTTATTCAAAACCAGAAGTCCATATTTCACTATAGTTCTATTTTCTCCCAAAAGCGGCATGATATCAGTGATCGTCGCGATTGCCACCAAATCCAGGAGCCACTTTTCAAACGCTTCGGGATCAATTTGCCGGTCATTAGCCGTAAACTGCGGATTTCTTAAAATTGCTTGTACCATTTTAAAAGCAACTCCCGCGCCAGATAATTGGTGAAATGGATATTTTTCGCGGGCAAGGTGCGGATCAATAATCGCGAACGCCGCCTCGGGTAACTCCGGCGGTTCGGCATGATGGTCGGTAATAATTACATCAATTCCAAGTTTCGCGGCTCTTTTTATTTCCGCATGATTGCTGATTCCGCAATCAGTTGTGATAATTAAATTTACTCCGTTTTTTCCTAATTCTTCCACGGTCTGCATATTTAAACCATAACCTTCAAGCTCGCGATGAGGAATATAAACTTGAACATCCGCGCCCAAAGCAGAAAGAGTAGAAACCATTACCAGCGCGGAACAAACTCCGTCCGCGTCGTAATCGCCGTGCACTATGATTTTTTCTTTTTTTTCTATGGCTCCAAAAACTCGCTCCACTGCCTTTTTCATATCTAAAAAAATGTATGGATCATGAATATCCTGACTGTAATCCGGATATAAAAATTCATCAATCTGTTCTTGGGTTTTAATTCCGCGATTAGTTAACAATTGTAAAATTACCGGATCAATTTCCGGGAATTTATTTTTAAATTTTTCACTGATTTGCTCGGCGACTTTCCACTTCATAATAAAACTCAATTCTCATTTCTCAATTCTCTAATCTTCTACATCATCGGTGCGACAGTCCAAATAACCATAGAAAAAACAACCGCGGCAGAAATAATTATCCAAATAATCTTCTGTATATTTCTTTTTTTCATATTTTTTAATCTTAAATTTAAAATCTTAAATCTTAAATCTACTAAATATTGGACTATTATAGCACATCTTCTAAAACAAAAACACCGCCAGGAGGCGGCGTTCTTGCGTGGGATTTAAATATAGTCAAAAATGACTAAAATTTTGTTTTTATTTTGCCTTTCCGCGAAGCGGAAAAATGAAGAGTTGTTGAGCGAGCGGTAGCGAGCGAACTCTTATCAAAAGAGGATTCCAAAGGAGGATACTCCTTTGGTCGGAGGGCGGAATATTTTATCTTCGCCCGACGATACTTTTTAAAGTATTAATCCCTTTTTCTATAAACCGACACGCGGTGTCGTCCTGAGCGACCCCGCCGGGGCGGGGGTGTCGAAGGACCTCGTGGTTTTACGAAATTCTTCGCTCACGCTCATATTGGCAATCGATTTGCAGGAAAAGGACTTGGAGCAAGTCTGTCACGCCTCGACTTCTCGATTTGTGAACAGTGTCTGCATTGCACAGACTACTTGCTCCAAGATGTAGTAGGTTGGACTAGCGGCGCTTGTTCTTGCCGCCCTTGCTCTTGTCCTTGCCGCCCTTGTGGCGGTTGGAGTCGTCGCCGAAGACGTAGCGGACGCCCCGATCCATCATCGCCTGCTTGTCGCGCGCCTGTTCGGCGGCGAGCTGGGCCCGACGCGCGTTGCGTCGCGCTTCCCGTTCGGCGCGGGAGAGCTTCGGCTTCGCGGGGACGGACTTGGCCTCGACCACGATCAGCGCCGGCGGCTCGTGCTGCTTCGGAGTCTCGGCCGCATCCTTCTTGTCCCGCCGCTCGATCTCCATCACGGCGCCGCGGAAGTCGAAGAGCCGGATGCTCCGGAGCGCTTCGGCCTTGATCAGAATCGCGAACTGCTCGCGGCAGATCCCGGCGATCTCGCGCTTGCCTTCCGCGTTCTTCACGATCACGTAACGCGCGACCATCGCGCTGTCATCACGGCAGAACCGACAGCCCGACACGCCGCAGAGCACCCTGCCGTTCCCGTTCCTGCGCGCCTGAAGCGGCTCCGCGGTCCCGGCCTTGAACGCCGTCCAGTAGGTCATGGCCGCCGCCAGGATGCGAATCTCGCGATTCTCCACGCCGACCACGGAAACCAGACGACCGATCTTGTCGATCTTCTCCTCCGGGGGCAGCTTCTCGGCGCAGCCGTTGCAGATCGGCTCGATCTTGAGCAGCTTCATGCCGTCCTGCTCGACCTTGACGATCTGCCCCAACTTGATCTTGCCGACCGAGTTCCCGTCGTGGTGCCCGCACTTGCTGCAGACCCGCTTCGACTTCGGCTTCGTTTCGGCCGCGATCACCGGCTTCTCCGGCTCGACCGCGATCGTCGGCGCCACCTCCGTCAGAGACGGCATGGCGTCGAGCAGAATTTCGTAGTCGGTCTCGGTCAGGTCGCCCATCGAGATCGGCACCAAGACTTCCGTCGTTTCCGCCATGTTCATTCTCCTTCTTTCTTTCGGTTCGGTGGCAGTTACGAAAAATCAGACCGGGAACATCCGCAGTCTGACCTTAGGCTTTCCCGTTAAACGGGATGTGCCAGAGGAATTTGGAGGTGAGTTGGCCTGTTCTGATAGCACAGAACTGGCCGGTGGCATTTTGGTCAATTAACTTTTAGTAACCCGCCGAAAGCGGACACCGAAATTTAATTGAACCTCATGCCGAGTCTCGCGGTTACCAATTAATGGTCCACGAAGACCTTCCTCCCCCAAATTTCTCTGGCACGTTGTAAAGAACCAATCCCCGCACAAGCCTACAACATCTCATTTTACCGTATTTGATTACTTTTGCTTTTAATTGCTGGCGGGCCAGCCACGACAAGCACTTCTTTTGATCTTTAAGCCTATTTTAGCTTAACAAGTAAGTATAACATATTATTCAAATTTTGTCAAGAGTTTCTGACACTATTTCTAAAATAATCATAAAATTTGGCTTATTTTAGCCAAAATAAATTGTTATAATATAACAAAAAATCACCATTTTCAGGTGATTTTCTTTTATTTATCTACTTGCTGTCTATTTCTTCAAAACTGCTAAAAATGCCTCTGGGGGGATATCAACCTTGCCCATGGCCTTCATTTTTTTCTTCCCCTTTTTCTGTTTTTCTAAAAGTTTATTTTTCCGCGTAACATCGCCACCATAAAGTTTGGCCGTCACGTCTTTTTTCATTGCCGGCAAGTGTTCTGAAGCCACAATTTTTCCGCCGAGCGCCGCCTGAATTTTTACCTCAAACATCTGCCGCGGCAAAACTTTTTTTAATGACTGAACAATTCTCCGGCCGACGTCCTGTGCGGTATCGCGATAAACAATTGTACCCAGCGCTTCAACCGGTTCACTCGCAACTAAAATATCCATCTTCACAACATCAGCTTTTTTATATCCAAAAAATTCATAATTCAATGAAGCATAACCGGAACTCACACTTTTTAATTTATCATAAAAATCTACAAGAATTGCTGAGAGCGGAATTTCATAATGTAAAATTACCCGATCGGCATCAAGATATTCCGTATTCGAATATACTCCCCTTTTCTCCTGGACCATTTGCATAATTCCGCCGATGTAAGTGCTGGGGGAAACAACGTCAATTTTAATCCACGGTTCTTCAATAAATTTTAGATGCGAGGGATCGGGCAATTCTGATGGACTTTTTACAATTGTAACTTCGTTCTTCGCTGTGGTGACGCGATAAGCTACGGACGGAACCGTCACAATCACATCCAGATTGTGTTCACGCCGCAGGCGCTCTTCCACAATTTCAAGATGCAAAAGTCCCAGAAGACCACAACGAAAACCAAACCCGAGCGCTTTTGATTGTTCTGTTTCAAAAGTTAAAGATGCGTCATTCAATTTTAATTTTAAAATTGCCTCGCGAAGTTTTGGAAAATCATCTCCTTCTTTACAAAAAATTCCGGCGAAAACCATTGGCTTAACTTCTTTGTATCCGGGCAAACTTTGTGCTTCTGATTCTGAACCAAAAATTGTTATTGTATCACCCACGCGGCATTTTTCAATTTCTTTCAAACCCGTGACAATATAACCAATATCTCCGGTCACAAGTTTTTCCGCCGGAAAAAATTTTGGTTTAAAATATCCTACTTCTAAAACCTCGCTTTCGGTACGGGTCGCCATCAAAAACATTTTATCGCCGCGGCGCACTTCGCCATCAACAATTCTTACATAAGCCACCACACCTTTATAATCATCGTATTTCGAATCAAAAATAAGAGCTCGAAGCGCTCCGCTCGCTTTGCCATTCGGCGGCGGAACTTTATTTACTACAGCCTCCAAAATTTCCTGAACGCCAACACCCGTTTTCCCCGAAGCAAGAATTACTTCTTCTCTTTTGCAACCGATAAGAGATAGTATTTCCTGAACTGTTTTTTCCACTTCCGCATTTTTTAAATCGACTTTATTAACAACCGGAATAATCGCAAGATTTTGCTCAAGGGCAAGATATAAATTTCCCAAAGTCTGCGCCTGAACGCCCTGAGTCGCATCAACCAAAAGAAGCGCCCCTTCTACCGCCGCGAGCGACCGCGAAACTTCATAATTAAAATCAACGTGGCCAGGAGTGTCAATCAAATTTAAAATGTGCTCTTTGTAATCCATCCTAACCGGCTGCAATTTTATTGTAATCCCCCGCTCCCGTTCCAAATCCATCATATCAAGTACTTGATTTTTCATTTCTCTTTTTGAAACAGTCCCGGTAAATTCCAAAAGACGATCAGCGAGCGTTGATTTCCCGTGGTCAATATGAGCGATGATACAAAAATTTCTAATTTTCTCTTGCTGCATAAATTATCTCGGACCTTCTTCAATATTAACAATCGGCCGTTTTATTCTAAACAATTTATATTTAATGGCATCGCCGAGCGCGTTCATTTCATGCGATCCGAGCGCCAGAGCGGCGGCGACAAAAATTAAAATCCCAACAGACCCCGCTCCAAAACCTTGCCCAAGCACACCTAAAAATGTTTGCATATCAACATAAGGCACGAGAATTGCTTTCATTGTCTGCACGGCAAAAGCCATAAGTGAAGCCGCAACGGAAATTTTAAAAGTTGATTTTAAAATATTTCCTTCATCAAGCGATCCAAATTTTATTCGAAGGAAAATCCAGAGCAAACAAAAATTCAAAACGCTAGCAATAGAAAAGGCCATAGCAAGGCCCGCGACGCCCCACGATTTTACTAAAAAAAACGCCGCTAAAATATTTACTGCCGCTGAAATTAAACCGATAAAAAATGGGGTTTTTGTGTCTTGCAGGGCGTAAAAAAATCTTGCCAGAAGCGGAATCAAGGCCTGGGCAAATAAACTCAAAGCAAAATATGCAAGCGTATCAGCCGTCAAAATTGTGTCTTCCCAATCAAAATATCCTGCCCCAAAAAGAACACGGACAATTTGTGCACGAAGCACTAAAAGTAAAACAGACGCGGGTACGATGAAGAAAATGATTTGCCGCGTGGTGTGCGAAAAACTTTTAATCATTTCTTTTTTCTTCCCGGCGGCGGCAAATTCTCCCAAAAGAGGAAAAGCGGCTACGGCAAACGAGATACCAATAATTCCCACTGGAAAATATTGTAAATTATTCGCCAAATTGAAAATAGCCAAACTTCCAGGAACTAAAGTTGAGGCGATTATTGTCATTACGACAAGATTTATCTGCGACGCGGCAAGCCCCATAGTCCTCGGAATCATCATTTTTCCGATTGCTCTAACTTTTTTATTTGCCAAATCAAAAATCCAACGATAACGAAATCCCAATTGCCAAGCGGCCGGCGCCTGAACAAACATATGAATTGCGGCCCCCAAAACAACTCCCAAAGCCAAACCATAAATATTCCACCATCTTGTAAAAAATAATGCCCCAATAATAATTCCAATATTGTAAAAAATTGGCGCCAGGGAATAAACAAAAAATCTTTTAAACGATTGCAGAATGCTCCCCAAAATATTTGAAAGGCCTAAAAAAATCGGCGAGAGCATCATGATTTGAGTCATCGTGACGGTCAGAGCCATTTTTTCCGGACTAAAGCCCGGTGTAATCACGGGAACTATCCAAGGAGCAAAAACTACAAACAAACCGCAAAGTACAACAAGTGTCACTCCCATGATATTCATCACGCTATTTACTATTTTCCATGCTTCTTTCGGCTCCTCTTTTTTTTCTTTGGCAGAACAAAGAGCAGCGGTAAAAACCGGGATAAAACCGGCCGACAGCGCGCCCAAAATTAATAAATTAAAAATCAAATCCGGAATCCGAAAAGCGGCGTAATAAACGTCCAATGTATCGCCCGCCCCAAATTCTCCGGCCAAAACTCTATCTCGAAGCACGCCCAAAAAACGGGACGCCAAAGAAGCTGCCCCCAAAAGAAGAGCAGCTCCGGTAATCGTTTTTGATTCACCGTTCCAAATATCTTTCAACGCCATTATTTTTCTCCAATCCTCTCTTTTAATTTATTAATCACGTGGCCGAGTTTAATCGTGATGTAAACGACCAGAAGCGTAACAATCAGGGCATAAAGAAATTTTGCCGCAAGTGTCCCCTGCTCGCCAAAAATATATTTAAACAATTCCAAGATTGCCTCATTCCAAGCCAGAGCCGCCACCAACCCCAAACTGGCCGTAGCCAGGACGGAAATTTTTTCGATTATCTCTAATTTCAAAGATGATTGTTTTTTAGTTTCCATAATTTTTACAAAACTTTAATTTTTCGAGCGATCATCAATTCCTCATTTGTCGGAATAACCAGAATTCGTGACTTGCCAAAAATCTTTAAATTTTTTGTAATCAAATCTCTGACTGTTTTATTTCTCTCGCCAATGCCGGCCGTAAAAATTATTGCATCAACTTTTTCTAAAATCGCGGAATATGCGCCAAGATATTTTTTAATGCGATAGACAAAAACCTCAAGCGCAAGTTTTGCCAATCTCTTTTTCTCCGCGCTGACCTTTTTACTTTTAAATCCCGCTACACTATAACCCGCAGCCGTAAGCACTTCGCGCATATCAGAAAATCCCGAAAGGCCGAGCAGGCCGGATTTCTTATTTAAAATATTATCAACTTCTTCTGGTTTGATTTTTAATTCCCTAATTAAATAAAGCGGAATGGCTGGATCAAGATCGCCGGAACGAGTTGACATCACGAGTCCTTCAAGCGGCGTAAAGCCCATACTCGTGTCTACCGCTTTTCCGGCGCGAATTGCCGTAATACTTGCGCCGCTTCCTAAATGACACGTTATCAAGTTCAATTTCGTAAGCGGTTTTTTCAAAACTTTTGCCGCTTCGCCAGCTACATACTCGTGAGAAATTCCATGAAAACCATAACGTCTGACGTCATATTTCTTATAAAAATCAACTGGAATGGCGTAAGTGTAAGCAAAATCCGGCAAGGTGGAATAAAAGCCCGTGTCAAAGACGGCGACATTTTTGGCGCGCGGTAAAAGTTTTTGGCAGGCCTTAATCCCCATTAAATTTGCGGGGTTGTGCAACGGCGATAACTTATCATATTTTGATAATTTTTTCAATACCGCGGGCGTCACAACAGTTGGTTTTATAAATTCTTCACCGCCGTGCACTACGCGATGACCAACGAGCGAAATTTCGGATTTTAGATTTGAAATTTTAGATAATTGATTCAACACCAGATTAAATGCCTCTTCGTGATTTCTAACTGCGTGATTAATTTTCAACTCTCGGTGCCCAATTTTTGATTCCATAAAACTGCCACCAAGGCCGATGCGTTCAACAATTCCGCTTGCCGCACTTTTCAAACTTTTTAACTCAAA
Organism: Patescibacteria group bacterium; assembly: GCA_018818855.1. Lineage (GTDB taxonomy): Bacteria > Patescibacteriota > Patescibacteriia > XYB2-FULL-38-15 > XYB2-FULL-38-15 > JAHIRI01. The sequence goes on along the minus strand of JAHIRI010000056.1, from coordinate 1,791 downwards.
CAATTTAAATTTCAATGTCGCGCTGCCGGAATTTATAATCAATATATATTTCATATTTTTACTTTAAAAATATTACCATGCCCCGGGACAATCCAATCAGCCATTTTTAAAATTTTTTCCCGGCTGACTTGGTGCTTTTTTTTATCTTCAACAAAAGCCAATTTATCTTTCAATCCTTTCCAAAACAAATCTCCGACGACGGCCACGTTTCCATTTTTAGTTTTTATAAAAATCGAACAGTCGGAAGAAGTGTGCCCTGGAGTTTGAATAATTTTTACGTTAGTTGTTAAGAAAAAATCTCGCGGAGTAATCAAAGTGAACTTGTCGTCATCTTGAATTTCTTCGCTGCTGACCAGCTTCGCCTTCTTAAATAAAAAATTACAGCCGATGTGGTCGGAATGGCGATGTGTGTTAACCACCGTGGTTATATCTCGCGGTTTGATTTTATTTTTCCGAAGCGCCGCCGAAATTTTCTTTTCATCAATCAAATTTCCCGTATCAACAATAATTTTTTCTTTTCCGTCCAAAATCAAAGTTACAGTCGACGAAGCACGGCAAACATTTTTCTTTACCCATTTAAAATAGCCGACCAACAAAACTTTGACTTCTGCCATATTATTCCAAAATCAATTCGCCAAAACTACAAACTTTTCCGCAACCAGAAGCATTGGCTTCGTCAGTATCAATGTGGACTGAAATGTGAAAAGTTGGTTTGATGCGAACCATAACATTTTCAAAAACCAAACCGCGCTCGCCTTCAAGTTTTACTCTTACCAAGTCGTCATTTTTTAACCCAAGCTCATCAGCTTCTTCTTGATTAATATGCAAATGGCGTTTGGCGACAATTATGCCCTCTGCTAAATCAATCTCTCCGGCCGGACCGATAATTTTCGCGCCGGCTGAACCGGCCACATTTCCCGAAAGTCTAAGCGGCGCGTCAATGCCGAGCGAAAAAGCATCAGTGTAGGCAAGCTCCACTTGCGTTGCCGGACGAACCGGCCCCACCACGCGCAATTCCATTTGTTTTTTGGGCCCGACTAAAGTTATTTTTTCTTCGGCAGCAAACTCCCCTTCCTGCGACAAATCTTTAATACTTTTTAAAACATAACCCGCGCCAAAAATTTTTTCCAAATCGGTTTGGCTAAGATGAATGTGCCGCGCGGAAATTTCTACTTTAATTTTTATTGTTTTCATATTATTTTCTCATTAATTTTTCAGCCGCCGTCCAGGTTAAAAGCGGATCTTGCGCTCCGACTCCGGTCAAATTTTTCGCGCTATTTATGGCGCCAAGTTTTAATGACTTCAAAACGTTTCCGCAATAACGAATATAGCCGCCAAGAAAACTTGAACAGAAAGAATCGCCCGCGCCGGTCGTGTCAACAATTTTTTTACTCAAGGACGGCTGGCGGTGTATTTTCCCGCGAAGATAAAGATACGCGCCCTTCGCGCCGTCGGTAATCACTAAAATTCCCGGACAAAATTTTTCCAAAACTCCGAAAAGATTTTTCGGTTGATTAAGCCAGGCCGTTCCGGATTTTTTGTATTTTGGCAAAGACATTACAAGTTCAATCGCTTCATCTTTATTTACAAAAAAAATCGCCGTTTTTGCCAAATACTTTTTAAGTCCGTTGAGCCCGGCGGCAAGTTGTCTATTCCCCGGATTCCAGGCGATCCGTGATTTAGTTGACGTTATCGAATCCATCACGCCGCGCCATCCCTCGCCCGACAGCGATGCCACATAGAACCAGTTAGTTTTAAGTTTCAAGCTGCGAGTTTCAGGTTTCAAGTTAT
>JAHIRI010000055.1 GCA_018818855.1 Patescibacteria group bacterium | reverse complement strand
TTATCAATTTTATAATAATGATAAAGCGTGCCGCGCGGCGCTTCAGTCGCAGCCAAACCTTCTCCGTTTTTTAAAGTGTGCCTGACCATTAAATTTCTTGATTTATCGCGCAAATATTCTTTAAGTAATTTTTGCACTTCTTCAACGCAATGGACAAGTTCCACGGATTGGGCAAAAATATTATGAAAAGTATTGTAAGTCAAAATTTTTCCCGATGACTTGTCAAAAAAAGACAAAAACTTTTTCGCTTCAGGATTTAAAAATTTATGGCTCAAGTTCAGTCTCGCAATCGCGCCCGGCATAAAACTTTTGCCAAGATGGCTCGCGCGTTTTGTCGGATCATCGCTGGTTTGTTTTTCTACAAGTTCTTTATAGAATTTTTTCACGGGACGCGCTGACTCTACGGTTGATCCGATTACACCGTCGTAAAACGCGTATTCCCGCGGCGCCACCAAACCGGCAAATTCAACTTTTCTCTCATACTTTGGATAATCAAGCGCCCGAAAAAATTTCGCCACGCCAATCGCCGCCTCAAGCACCGGTTCGGTTTCATCAATTAATTTTTTAATAATTTTATCATCCAGCACCCCTCTAAACCCTCCTATTTCCGTGGAAATCATATGCATGTCCCGCCCGCCGATTACGTCTTTTATTTTATTTCCAAAATCACGAATTAAAATAATCTGTTTGGCAAGATTGGGATATTTTTTTATTAAATCAACGTCGCTTTCATATTTGAAAAAATCGGACAAAGATAAAAAGAAAAGATGCGCCGCGTGGCTTTGGATTGGTTCGGCCATCACCAAAATTTTGCGAAGCCGTTCAATCTGCGGATTGATTTTCACGCCGAGCGCGTTTTCAATCGCTTTAATGCTTGTGATGTTGTGCGCCACAGAACATATGCCGCAAATACGCGACGTGACAATCGGCGTCTCAATATAATTGCGATTTAAAATTATTGATTCAATCAAACGCGCACCAATCGTAATTTTTAATTTAGCGTTTTTAATATCGCCGGCGAGCATATCAGCAAAAAAACTGGCATGCCCCTCGATTTTCGCAAGATGGCTTATTTTTATTTTCATATTATTTTTCAATTCTCAAAAAATCATCTTCCGCGCCGTAAGTTTCCATAATTTCGCGAAGATATTTTTTGCCAACTAATTTTTCCAAATTTTTCAAGTGTTTTGTAATCTGAGGTCCGGCTCCAGCCAATGGTCCGCGGCAACCATAACAAAATCTTTTGCTCCGAAGACAAATCGCCTTACATCCGCCCTGCGTAATCGGCCCCATACACGGCTCTCCTTTTTGGAGGAGACATTCATAACCTTGCGTCTGACATTCAAAGCAAACTGGCCGAAGAGGAATTCGCGGCTCCCGCCCAAAAGCAATGTCAGAAATAACGCGATAAAATTCATCTTGATTAATTGGACAGCCGGGCACAGTATAATCAACTTTTACAACTTTCCAAAGCGGCACCACGGTCGGATTTTGAATGCGCTGATATTTTGGATAAACATATTTTACTTTTTCATCTTTATTCTTCTCGGCATAATTTTTTATTTCCTGAACTCCGCCCAAATGGGCACAGGTGCCAATAGCAACAAGGATCTTTGACTTTTTCCGCAGTTCTTTTAAATATTTTACGTCTTCCTCGGTAAGTGGCGTTCCTTCAACTAGAGCAATCTCATAGTGCGGCCGCTCGCGTTTTTCTTCTGCCCAGGCAAAATTTCCCAAATCAAAAACTTGAAAAAGATCCAATAATCTTTTTCCGAGATTAAGAATTTCCACCTGGCAACCTTCACAACAAGTCATGCTGGCAATGGCAAGAATCGGTTTCGGCATATATTTCATTATTATAGCACTTTTGTAGAATGTTTAAAACTGCTATGATTTATTAATATGTTATTCAAAAACCGCCTTGAGGCCGGAGAAAAATTAGCCGTAGCACTCGATAAATTTAAAAACGCGAAAAACGCCATAATTCTAGCTCTACCACGCGGCGGAGTTGTTGTCGGTTTTGAGGTTGCGCAAAAATTAAATTTGCCGCTGGATATTATTGTCCCGCGAAAAATCGGCGCGCCGGCAAATCCCGAATTTGCAATTGGAGCTATTACCGAACAGGGCGTTGGAGTTTTTGACGAAATGACAGTCGGCGCTTATGGCATTACTGAATCCTATTTGCAAAATGAAATTAAAAAAGAAAAAGCCGAAGCAGTGCGAAGGCTAAAATTATATCGCAGCTCGCGTCCGCCGCTTGATTTAAAAAATAAAACCGCCATTCTGGTTGACGACGGTTTGGCCACCGGACTCACAATGCGGGCAGCTATAAAATCCGTGAAAAGAATGGGCGCGGAAAAAATTATTGTGGCCATTCCCGTCACTTCGCCAGAAGCGGTGGAATTGGTTCAAAAAGAAGTTGATGAAATAATTTATCTTGAAGCTCCGGCCTTTTTCGGCGCGGTCGGATCTTTTTATGAAGAATTCAGACAAACGACCGATGAAGAAGTAATTGATTTATTATCAAGCGAGTGAGAGAAATGAAATCTTTATTTCATTTCCGAGCGAGCGCAGATAACACAGGGCGAAGCCCTTTATTGAAAAAATCCGGAGAGCTCTGAAGATAATAATCAATAATGACACCAAACTCCGCTCCGGCGGAATTTTTTTATTTACAAAAAAAGACTAGCCCCTGAAAGCTAGTCTCCGAAAATGTTCGTGATGGATTTTTTCTACAAGCTGCAGTTCTTGAGCGTCCGTTCGGTCCAATAGTCCAGTCGCTGCGCCGCGTCCTTGTCAATTATCTCGACCACCCTGCCCCAATGGAAAGCGACGAGATCGCCGGCCGAAACGCGCGGGAAAAGTTCCCGGTCGCGCCTGATGAGCCGCTCTCTTTCCACTCCCTCGAGTTCGGGCAAAATCTTGCCGCCCCTTTGCAGCAAAGACCTTGCCAAAACCATGAGGTTGCCGTCATGCTTGACGCGAGTGACCGTCCCCCAGCCGATACGGCAAAGTTCCCAGCCGATTGACCCGCGCTCCACTTGGCCGGAAAGTCCGCCAATCACGAAAACATGGAAGCTGTGGTGCGGCCGGTGATTGGAATGAACACGGGCAATCGCTTCTTCGGCTGCCGGCGCGGCAATCTTCCCCTCGTTGGCAAGACGGCTGATCAGGATTTTCAAATCCTTGGGCCAGACGCGATCCAAAAGGTCATTTCCAATCCAGTAGGCGTCAACCACCCGCGGATCAAGCCAGTCCAGAATCTCGTTTGCCGCGGCAATCAGATTCATGTAGGCCGTGGCCGCGGTAAACTGTTCAAGCAATTTTCTCACTTCTCGGTCGCCCACCTTGGTCTTGAGCGTCAGATACTCGTAGAGCTTCTCCTTGTCCCTTCCGCGCGGCCCGCAGAGTCCGAGTATGTTCGGATAGAGCGCGTAGTGCGCCGCTCTTGCGTATTTTTTTTCCATCACAGTCCTCCCTTCCCCTCTTTACTTTGGAATTCGTCCAAAACGGCAAGGCAACTTTTTGCTTCATCCTCCGATATTTGCTTCATTCCAATATTGCCCTGCACCAATATCCAATCATTTTTTTTTATTTTTGGCAAGAGTGATGTATCAATATCAAAAACTTTGCCGCCATTAGAAACGGCGGCTTTATTTTTAGAAATTTTTTTAATTTTGCAGGGAATTCCAAAACACATAGTAAATAAAGCTCAAAACTCAAAATTCAAAGTTCAAAGCTTTTGTCTTTTTAAATTTAGAAATCAAGTTCAGCACCACGGCCACACCAAAAAACATCAACAAACTTCCGGAAAAAATATGCCAATCAAAAATTCCTTTTTGCGCCATTTCAAGTAAACTCGTAATCGGCGCGCCGAGCGACAAAATACAGACGGCAGTTGAAACTTTTATATATTTCAAACCGGAGTACCATGTCAAAACATAACCCAAAAGAAAAACAGCTGTAATCCAAACCCAACTTAATTCCGCCGCGCCCAGACCGCCAAGTAACTGCACTTGTCCCGTCGCCGCCCAAAAAATAAAAATAAATAAAAAGCCAAAAAACATTCTTCCCCAGGCGACAATTTTTGGAGAAATATTTTCCAGCGCTTTTTTGGAAATAATTTGCTCCGCCGCCCAAAGAACCGTAGCAATCAAAACCAAAAATTCTCCGTATCCAAATTGAAATCCATTAAAAATTTTTAAAAGCAACATGTTGCCAAAAAGAAGTAGCGACGCGCCAATCACTAAATTTTTATTAATTTTTTCTTTCAAAAACAACGCCGCCAAAATTATTACGTAAAGAAACATTGTTTTGTGAACAAATGAAGTCGTCGAGCCGCTGGTCAACGATAACCCCCTGAAAAAAAGTAAAAATGGGATACTGCCGCCAACCAAGCCAATCAAAACCAAAGTCCCCCACTCTTTAATTTTCAATTTTGCCAATAATTTCCACTCTTTAAACCAAAAAATCAAACACAACAAAATTCCCGCCACGGCAAAATTCTTCAAGCCGGCGAAAATATCTGAATTAATAATCTTAACCCCAAATTGATTTACGAAAATAGAAACGCCGGAAATTATCGCCGTCCCCAAAACCAATAAATACCCCTTATTTTTATTCATATTTTTTTAATTTATATCGCTCCCTTAATATCTTTCAACTCCGCCCAAGAAAAAACCGGACCGTCTTCGCAAACGAAAAAACTCCCGACCGCACAATGATTACAAACGCCGAGTCCGCAATGCATCCGCCGTTCCAGAGAAAGAAAAATATCGCTATCTAAAAAGGCTAATTCTTTTAATTTTTTAATAACAAATTTATACATCACGGGCGGTCCGCACAAAAATGCCACGGGATTATCATAAAGTTTTACGCTGTCAAAAAGTTTGGTGACAACGCCTGTGTTGCAAGCCATCGGAGTTTTAATCCCTTTTGGTTTATCAAGCGTTATGTGAAAATCAATTTTCTTTTTCCATTCATCGTAATTTTTCATAAAAAGCAAATCATTCTCATCGCAAGCGCCGTAAAAAATTTGAACTTTTTTATATTGACTGCGATTTTTAACAATTTCCCAAATTGCCGGACGAAGCGGCTCCAATCCTAAACCGCCGGCTATCAAAAGTAAATTTCTTTTCTTTCCAATTTCAACCGGAAACGGCCGGCCGTACGGTCCGCGTATGCCAACCTTTTCCCCTTTTTTCATCTCGTGCAACGCGCCGGTCACCATCCCGGCTTTTCTAACGCATATCTCAAATTTATTTTTAATCGACGGGTCAGAGCAAAGAGAAATCGGCGCTTCACCGAATCCGGGCAGAGAAATTTCAACAAACTGGCCGCTCTTAACCTTAAACCCGCGCGGTGCGGCAAGCGTAAAAATTCGAGATCGCGAACCTTCATCCTCGATTTTTAAAATTTTAACAGACTCTGTTTGATATGGATTTTTCATAACTTTGCCAAAACTTTAAAAATATTTATTCCAACCGGACAAACCTTCGCGCACCGTCCGCAACCCACGCAACCCATAATCTGAATCTGGTCGGGAATCCGAACAAATTTATGATAATACCAAAAATGAATTCGCTCGGCCGTAGTCCGCAAAAATTTATGCCCGCCGGCGACTTCTGAAAAATCATTATAAAAACACGCACCCCACGTTCGCTTGCGCACGCCTCCCCCGCCCACCAAATCCGGCTGATCTTTAATATCAAAACAAAAACAAGTTGGACAAATCAAAGTGCACTTTCCGCATTCAATACATCTTGTCCCAAGATCTTTTTCCCAAATTTCTTTTTTATAATTTTTCCGGAGCGCGTCGCGGTATTTTACCATTATTGGATCCAGGCCTTCTTCTTTGATCGGCCCGGCATACGCGATATGTTCATAATTTTTATATCCGAAATCTTCCAAAACTTTTTGTCCTTCCTCCGAACCGGTATAAACAAAATAATTTTTCCCCTGAACTTCTAAAAATATATCAAACTGCAAATGTTCTAAAATATTTTCTTCGTATTCAGTCTGAAAAATATTCTGCTCCACATTTTCCGGAATCAAACTTTGCCCGATAATAAGCGTCCGCCGCATTTTCTCTTGATACCACGGATCGCGCTCAAAAATTTGGTTTAACATTACGACAGCTTTCAAATCCACCGGATTAATCCCGAAAATTACCTGCCTTTCCGCTTCTTTCACTTCTGCCATTTTGTCCTTTTTGTATTCAAAAAGAGTTTCCTCTGGCGGAACTAAAAATCTTTTAAATGAATGCAGCGGCGGCTCAGTTATCAATTTCACTTTCGCGGCATCTTCCACTTCAACATAACGAACTTCATCCGGCTGCTTTTCCGGCGCAAAAACCTTCCAGCCTTGCTTCATCAAAAATCCGATAAATTTTTGTAATTCACCATGGGTCATAAAGATATTAAAGCATTATAACATAAAAAAGAACGGGAATAAACCCGCCCGCTTCCGTACGCCAACCCTTTCACTTTTATTTTTTCAACCACTTTTTATTCCACCTCTCCCAATTTTTAAAAATCAAAACGCAGCCGATAAAAACTCCGAAGGCATCAGCCGCCAAATCGTTTGCCACGTCAACTGCAATCGGCTGGTTAGAATCAAAAAACATATGCGTCCCCCACCAAATATCTCCCTGTTCCTGAAAAAACTCCCAAAAAAATGATAACGCCAAAACTAAAATACCGCTGATCAAAAGAACATCTACTTTTTTCGGCACGCCCTTCTTTATTCTTAAAATTTCATATAACATTGCCCCCATCACGACAAAAGACGCCGGAATAATCGTATGGGCGATTAGGTCATATTCAAAAAATTTTACGTAATAATAAAAATAAAAAGTGCCAAGCGAAGTTGTTAAAAAAATCAATCCGCCAAGCCCAAGCAAAATATTGCCGAAATTATCATTATAATATTTTTTTACAAATGCTGATTTTTGTAAAAAATAAAGAAGAAGTAAGGCCAAGGCTCCCAGGAGAAAACTGCTTAATAAAAAATTATTTTTCTGCCAGCCATAAAACGCGGCCGCCCCCAGGGCTAACCAAAATGCCAACCAAAAAATTATTCTTATCACGCGGTAAAACATATTATTCGAATATTATATTATTATAACATAAAAAATTTATTAAAACGAAAAGTGACCGGACGATAATGCCGGCCACTTTATTAATTGCTACTTGATGATTGTTACTTCAGATTTTTTCCAACCATTTCTGTAAATTCCACAAGCCGCGTACTATATCCCCATTCATTATCATACCAAGCGATAACTTTAATCAAATTCCCGCCGATAACTTTAGTCAGCTCCGCGTCAACCATGGCGGAAAGTTCCATTTTTTTATAATCAACAGAAACGAGCGGTAATTTGGTCACGCCCAAAATTCCTTTTAAATCTTCTTTTGCTGCATCAGACAAAGCCTTGTTAACCGCTTCAGCTGTTGTATTTTTTCCAACCAATAAAGCAAAGTCTAAAAGCGAAACAGACGGCGTGGGAACGCGAATCGCCAAACCATCCAATTTTCCCTTAAGTACTGGCAGAACTTTTTCCACGGCTTTGGCCGCGCCGGTTGTGGTCGGAATCATAGAAAGCGCGGCGGCTCTGGCTCGGCGCAAATCTTTATGCGGCAAATCAAGCAATCGCTGATCATTTGTATAACTGTGGCAAGTTGTCATCGTGCCTTTTAAAATTTTAAATTTATCATTCAAAACTTTCGCGATCGGAGCCATGG
>JAHIRI010000054.1 GCA_018818855.1 Patescibacteria group bacterium | reverse complement strand
ATAGAATAATTTTACGCGTATGAAAAAATATTTTGTCATGGCATTTGGTTGCCAAATGAATAAGTCGGATTCGGAACGAGTGGCGGCAGTGTTGGAAAAAATTGGTTATAAACCCGCTAAAAATGAAAAGCAGGCAGATTTGGTTGTGCTCGTTGCCTGCTCTGTGCGCCAAGCGGCAGTGGATCGACTGTATGGCCGGGCGCGGGAGTTGAGCAAAATTAAAAAAATAAATCCGGACTTTAAAACTATTTTGACCGGTTGCGTTTTGCCGCAAGACAAGAAAAAACTTATTGGCAAGTTTGATTTGGTTTTGGATCTAAAACAACTTGTTGATCTGGAAAAATTTAAAAATTATTGCCAAAGTTGGCAGGAGCATTATTTTAAAATTGAACCGCGGTATTCAACAAAATTTTCCGTTTTTGTACCGATTATGACCGGCTGTAATAATTTTTGTTCATATTGCGCCGTGCCGTACGTGCGGGGTAGAGAAGTGAGTCGCGACGTGGCAGATATTTTAGCTGAGGCAAAAAATTTATCGGAAAAGGGATGTTTAGAAATTACTCTTTTGGGTCAGAATGTAAATGCTTATCGTCCGGCAGATTTGAAAAATTTTTCCAAAAAAAATCCATATAAACATCCTTTTGCCGCGCTACTTTGGGAAGTAAATAAAATTAATGGAGTGGAGCGGATGCATTTTACCGCGCCGCATCCGCGAGATATGACCGACGATGTGATTGATGCCCTGACTTTGCCAAAGGTGGTAAATTACCTTCATCTTCCGCTTCAGGCCGGGGATGATAAAGTTTTGAAGCGAATGAATCGTAGTTATACTGCCGCGGATTATTTAAAACTCGTCGCAAAAATAAATAAAAAAAATCCGGGCATTGCGCTTGGCACGGATATTATTGTCGGTTTTCCCGGAGAAACGAAAAGGGCTTTTCAAAATACTGTTGAACTTTATAAAAAAGCAGAGTTTGATATTGCATATTTAGCAATTTATTCTCCGCGAGAGGGGACAGCGGCGGCAAAATTCCGCGATGATGTTCCGCGTCATGAGAAAAAAAGACGGCGTGATGTTTTGCAAAATTTGATGGAAAAAATTGTTTTAGAAAAAAATCAAAAATATGTTGGCAAGGTTGTGTCGGTTTTAGTTGATGATTATAAAAAGGGGAAATGTGTTGGCAATTCACGCGAAATGAAAAGAGTAAGATTCCCCGGAAAGAAAAATATGATTGGAAAGATTTTTAATGTTAAAATAGATAAAGCGTTTGAGTGGATTTTGGAGGGGGAGGCGAAAGGTAGAAACCCCAGCACCAAAGCCCGAAGGTAACTGAGTTTTAGTCAATGTGTAAATCGCGGAAACGCCTTCGGCTCTCGTTGTGCCAAAATAATTATTGTGCTAAGGCTTGGTGCGGGGTTATTTATTTTCAGCCGTTCGGACGGTGTCCTTGACTTGTCCTCGCGGGAAAATAAATAAAAAGTGGCCCGTTTGAGGTGGAGCCATACCATTTGATTGTCCGCTACCCGAGGGTCGGGACGATCTTGACGTCATGGACCTTCCGGATATCGTACCATTCGGTGGGTTCGTTGAGCCGTTCGTGTGGTTGGTCGTAGTTGCAGGGATCCAGTCGGAAAAGCGGACCATGGACAGAGATCACCCTGCCTATCCGGCCAACCCAGGGATCGTCGTTTAGAATTGGAAGCTGGACGCACTTCCTCGGCACGACGAAAGAAATCAAGTAATCCCGGTATTTTTCGGCCGAAGTTTCAGCCATTGTCTTCCTCCTCCTCTTCTTTTCTCCAGGCGCGGCGGAGTTTTCCGAAGCCGACACAGCCAAGAGTAAGTCCCATGATGATGAATACCATAGCCACGAAAGCCTTCTGGCCGTGAGAGAGCTCGGTTGTGATCACCACTGCGAGGCCGCCGACAGCGCAGAGTATCGCTCCGAGGAGGTACAGCATCGCACCGAGCACGTTCCGGATTTTCCGGGCGATTGCGCCCATGGCTTCCTCCTTTGCCACTATCTCGTCTGGCGGCCGCCGAACAAGGCGCGCATGAAAAGAATCAATATTGCGCCCAGGCCGACGACGGCAGCCATTACGGCGAGGTAGTAGCGTGATGGGTCGTCCACGGGAGATAAGCTCAAAAGAACAAGCAGTACGGTCAAGAAGATGCCGGCGGAAATGACTCCTAGCACTTGTCGGGTTTTTCTCGTCATGGCTTCCTCCCTTGCCGTTTTTAGATTAATATAAAAAAATGAGAATGTCAAGAATTAAACCCCGCCTAAAGGCGGGACTCCAATTACCAAAACTTATTGTAATTTTAGGTCCGACGGCCTCGGGAAAGACAGACCTGTCTTTGAAATTGGCAAAAAAGTTTAAGGGAGAAATTGTTAATGCCGACTCACGGCAGATTTATAAAGGAATGGATATTGGGACAGGAAAAGTTGAAGATAAAAAAGGGGTGCGGCATTACTTGCTTGATATAATAAATCCTGACGAAGAATTTACTTTGGCTGATTATAAAAAGAAAGCCGTAGCGGCGATCCGAGATATTTTGAAGCGGGGCAAGACGCCGTTTTTGGTTGGTGGAACAGGATTATATATTCAATCCGTGATAGATAATTTAGAAATTCCAGCTGTGCCACCAAATAAAAAATTAAGAGCGCAATTTGAAAAAGAAATTAAAAAGTCCGGAGCCCTCGCGAAGTGGTATAAAAAATTATTAAAACTTGATCCGGGCGCTAGGAATGTGGTGGACGCAAATAATCCGCGGCGGGTCATTCGGGCGCTTGAAGTTTGCCTTGCGACAGGAAGACAGTTTTCAAAATTGCGGGAAAGAGGTGAGCCGATGTTTGACGCGCTACAAATCGGGATAATTTTGCCGCGGGAAAAACTTTATGAAAAAATTGATGATCGCGTGGACGAAATGATAAAAGAAGGTTTGGTTAATGAAACAAAAAAATTATTAAAAAAATATAATTCAGATCTTCCATCAATGAGCGGAATCGGATATAAGGAAATAGGGGACTATCTTGGTGGTAAAAATGATTTAGCGGAAGCGGTTCAGAAAATAAAATTTCGGACGCACGCCTATGCCCGGCGGCAGATGACGTGGTTCCGTCGGGATAAAAGGATAAAATGGATTAAAAATTATAAAGAAGCAGAGAAGAAAGTTGGGAAATGGTTGTGCAGTTAAATTGTTAAAAACAAAAAATACCCCGGCTTAAAACCGAGGTATTTTATTATATTTTCATGATAACTTTTTCTTGATAATTTCTTCAGCGACTTTTGGATTTGCTTTACCTTGAGTTTTTTTCATTGTTTGGCCGATGAAGAATTGTATCAGCGCGGTTTTTCCTTGTTTGTATTCCGTGGCTTCATCGGGGTGTTCGCCAATCAATCCATTAATAATTTTTTCAAGCTCATCGGCATCGCTTATCTGGCCGAGATTTTTGCTTTCCATAATTTGTGAGGGATCGCCACCGGTCATCATCATTTCTTCAAGTATTTTTAAGGCCGTGGGCCCGGAAATTTTATTTTGATAAATCATGGTGATAAATTCGGCGAAATTTTCCGGAGTAATTTTCAGCCGGCGAATATCAATTTTATTGTCAGCTATCAAGCCGCCGAGTTTATTGATCAACCAGCCGGAGACAAGGCGAACAAGCTTGTGTTTATGTTTTTCCCAAATTTCATCTTCTGTGCCTTCCACTTCTTCTAGAGCTACGAGCCAGGCTTTAAGTTCTGAAATAACATTTTCCGCGTAGTTGGCCAATTTTTTATCTTCAACTAAAATTTTTGTTTCTTCGTCCGTAAATTCATATTGGTTTATAAAACGGATTCGTTTGGCGCGAGGAAGTTCAGGGAGGAGGCCGATAATTTTGTCATGTAGTTTGCTTAAATCAAGCGGCGGCAGATCCGGTTCGGGAAAATAGCGATAATCATTTTCCGCCTCTTTAGTGCGTTGTTCTGTGGTAATTTGTTTAACATCATTCCAGCCGCGAGTTGTTGTTACTCTTGGCGGTTTTCCGGATTCCCAAAGTTCAGCCTGTCTTTTTATTTCATATTCCAGCGCGCGTTCAACCGCCCGGAAAGAATTTAAATTTTTTATTTCAGTTTTTTCGTTAAGTTTTGGGAGAGTTTTTTCTTTCGCCGGATTATCAAGAACTTCCCGTAGAGAAATATTGGCATCGCAACGTAAGTGCCCCTTTTCCATATCCGCGTCGGAAATTCCAAGATAGCGGGCGATAAGCCGCAATTCTTGCATAAAAATTTTTGCTTCAAGGGGCGAGGCAATATCCGGCTCGGTGACAATTTCCAAAAGCGGCGTGCCAGAGCGGTTGTAATCAACGAGACTGTTTTTGCCGTCTTCGCCATGGAACGTTTTTGCTGCGTCTTCTTCAAGATGAACGCGGTTAATTTTTATTTTTGCCCAAGGGCGCTGTTTATTTTTGTCTTTAGTCGGAATATCAATTTCCAAAAATCCATCCAGGCAAACAGGCTTGTCGTACTGGGAGATTTGATATCCTTTTGGCAGGTCAGGATAAAAATATTGTTTGCGGTCAAACTTTGATTCGTTTTGAATTTTACAATTCAAAGCCAGGGCCGCGAGTCCCGCCCATTCCAGCGCCTGTTCATTAATCACGGGTAGCGTGCCGGGATGGCCCATACAAATCGGGCAAACAGTCGTGTTCGGCGGTTGATCTTCGCCAGCATTGTCGCAGCCGCAGAACATTTTTGATTTTGTTTTTAATTGGACATGGATTTCAAGTCCAATTAT
>JAHIRI010000053.1 GCA_018818855.1 Patescibacteria group bacterium | reverse complement strand
TGCTCGGCGCTTCATCCATTTTTGAAAAAGAAATAAAAAACCCTTTTTCCGGGATAAAACTTGCCGCGTCAAAAATTTTTACTTCAGAAACCAATCCGGCGCCCAAAGCTTCATGAGTTGAACCATACCACAAAAATCCCAGGGCGCCCGCCGTAAAAATTATTCCTAAAAAAATTACTTTAAAACTTTTCTTCATCATACTAAATCCCCCCCCCTTAAATTCCTAATTCATTAACCATTACTATTTTTTTATTTTCTAAAATATTATATAAAAATTTATCAGTAATATCTTTTCTATATTTAAATTCCTGGCGGCTCATCAGGGCATAATTGATTTCCCTGCCAAAATCTTTTTCAAAACTCTTGATCAAATGAGCAACTTTTCGCCGATTAAAACGACCCACCAAAAGCAAATCAGCGGAAATTCCCGGCATACCGACAAAATGTCCGGTCAAAACCATAAGATCCACGCTTCCAATCCGGAGAACTGCTTTGACAAAATTTTTCTCCAACAAAAAATCCGCTTTTATGAGTAAGGCCTTCAATTCCGGAAACAAAATAAAATCACTGTTCGCCTTAAAAAATTTTTTAACAACATCCCTATTCTTAACCTTTCTAAATTTTCCGGAAAATTTCTTTTGACTATCGACTTTAGGGACAAGATAACTTTCTTTTGGCGCTTCCATCTCTAAAATTATGCCTAGTTCTTTTAAATTTAAAAGTTCCCGGCGGACAGAATTTATTTGAGAATTAATTGCCCGCGCAACCTCTCTCACAAAAAACATTTTTTCCGCGCTGTTCAAAAATAACTTCAATAATTTAACTCTGGTCTTTGAACCAAATAGTTGTTCAAGCCCGGCGGCGCGGCTTTTTGGCGATTGTTTTTTTACTTTCCTTTTTGCTTTCTTTGCTTTCATCGGTCTTTGACTTTAATCTAAAAATACACTATAATAATTAACAAGTGAGCGAGAGAAACGAAATGATTTTCATTTCCGAACGAACGCAGTCAACACGCGACCAATACCCTTTATTATAGTATAAATAAAAAGAAAAGCAAATGTCCAGGATTGATTATAGCCAATTAATAACCGATTCTGCCGGGGGAAAATCGACTTCCCGATCTTTTATTTTTGATTTGCCAAACAAAGAGGAGCTTGACGGCGCTCCGAGACATGCCGCCGGCCAAATTTTCGGACTTATTGAAATTGAAACCCCCGCCACTAAAAAATCTCTATCATTTCTTGATACTCTGATCAGCGAAATTAAAACGGCCGCGGCGGGAAGTTTTGGAAAACCCGGCCAGAAATCACCCGAAGAAATTTTTGAAAATTTCATCCAAAAAACAAATTACCGTTATCTGGAACTTATCGGCAGTAAATCTTCCGCTGTCCCGAACGAGGAAACAGACGGCTTACCAAAAATAAATGCTGTTCTCTCCTTTTTGGACGGAAAAAATCTTCATCTCGCCGGACGAGGAAAAATGCTGTCATTTTTGATTTACGAAACAAAACCGGGAAATTTCAGAATTATGAATATTACTGAAACCGCAACGGGTAAAGAGGCGAGATCAAGTAAATTAAGTCTTTTCACAAATATTGTCAGCGGAAAAATTGGTGCGAACGATTATTTATTTTTTACGACCGAAAGCATCCTGGATTATTTTTCTCTGGAAAAAATATGTAAAACGGTTTCCGCGGCAAATCCCGAAGCGGCTAAAGAGACTCTGGAAAATTTACTTGGAGAAACGGCTAACCCCGGCACATCTTTTGCTTTCATGATTTCAAAACTTCGTTCAGAGCTTCCGGTGATAAAAGCTTCCTCATCTCCAATCCCCGCTCCCACCGCAACCCATGAAGCTCCCTCTCCCCAAAATTCCATGGACGGTCTTCTCAAAACCGCGGCCGACACGGAAAAAATGTTGACCCCCTCGTTTGGCTTAAATTTTGGCGGCGGATTTTTTTCATTCCTCGGAGGTTTAAAAAATATTTTTAGAAAAAATGAAATAAAATCAAGCGCCCGTCTTGAATATTATTCTTCCCAATTCCATCCTCCGACAAACATCAGTAAATTTTTAAGATCCACCTCGCTCTTTTTTCTGGCAGTCCTCCGCATTCCTTACTTTTTGATAAAAATAATTTTCTCATTCCTCTTCAATCTTCTTAAAATTATTTTCTATTTAATTACAAATTGGCGAGGACAAAGAAAAACCGCCGTTGCCGGCGCCGCGGAAAGTTTCAAAAAAAGTTTGTCGGCCATTTTACCCAAAACAGAAAAACTTCCCAAACTTTCAAAAACACTCCTTGTTTTTGCCATGATTTTTGTCATTCTCTTTGTCGGCAGCACTGGTTTTCTTTACTTTAAACATCAAAGAGACGTTGCTCTAAAAGTAATCCAAGAAAAAGTTGAAGTCATTCAAAATAAAAAAAGTGGGGCTGAGGCTAGTCTGATTTACAACGACGAGGGCGGCGCGAGAACAACTCTCGCCGAAATTGATATACTCCTGGCTGCTTTCCCTCAGCAAACAAAAAATGAAAAAGTCGCTTATCAAAATATCTCCGCCGAAATAGAAACACTTCGGGAAAAATTAAGACATGCCGTAAGAATTGAAAATCCTGTTGCCGTAGCAAATTTTCCCGAATATAGTCCCGAAGCTGTGATCGAAAAATTCTTTGTTGCCAATAACAATATCTACGCCTTCGACAAAAATACTTCAACTATTTATAAAATAGATCTGGAAGATAATAAAGTAGCGAATCAGAGCGCCGCCGGACCGAACCTCCAAATTGTTTCCGTGGAAAATGCGGATTCCGCTTTTCTCTATGAGCCGGAAAAAAAGTTTTTTAAACTTGATTTGAAGAATGATGTTTTAAAAGAAATCGAAGTAATAACGGCTGTCAACGAAACAGAGGTTCGGGATTTTGCGATTTATAACCAAAAACTTTATGTTTTAGACACTAAAGACAATCAAATTTTTAGGCATATCGGAGCCCTGGCGGGATTTGGGGGCGGCACGAGCTGGCTTCGCGAAACAGTTGATCTTGGTAATGCCAGAAGTTTAGCTATTGACGGCGCGATTTATCTAGGGATGGCTGACGGAAAAATTTTAAAATTTGGCGCCGGCGAACCCCTTGATTTTACCGTTGAAGTTGACCCCGCGCTTAGCTCGGAAATAAAAATTTGGACTTCGGTCGAGACTTCCTTCCTCTATGTTCTTGAACCGTCCGCTAAACGGCTCGTTGTTTTGGATAAAAATGGAAAAATAATTACCCAATACTTCTCTGAAAAATTTGATAATTTAAAAGATTTTTCTGTTGCAGAGAAAGAAAAGAAAATTTATTTGCTCTCCGGAGATTTTGTTTACGAGATTCCCGCGACCCATTTGCAATAAAAAGTATAAAAAAATCACCCCGCGTAATTGCGGGATGATTTTTTATTTTGTTACTTTAAGGTAACTTTGCCGCCGGCTTCTTCCAGCTTTTTCTTCATCTCTTCGGCTTCGGCTTTGCCTACGCCTTCTTTCACAACCTTAGGAGCGCCGTCAACCAAGTCTTTCGCGTCTTTCAAACCTATTTGGGTTAATTCGCGAACCACTTTAATTACGCCGATTTTGTTGGCGCCGGAGTCAGTCAACTCAACGTTGAAAACCGTCTGCTCTTCTTCCGGAGCGGCCCCTGCGGCCGCGGCCCCGGCAGCCATGGCCATTACCGGCGCGGAGGCAGAAACGCCAAACTTTTCTTCGAGAACTTTTACCAGTTCGGCTAAATCCAAAACTGATAATTTCTCAACCTGCTCGACAAGCGCCTTAAATTTTTCCGGCACTTGCACTTCTTTTGTTTCGTCAGACATATGATTTTAAAATTATTAATTATTAAATTATTTTTAAGCTGTTTTCTTTTCTGACATCGCTTTTAGGACTTGCACCAAACCGCGCAAATTCCCAGCCAAGACATTCACAAATCCTGAGACCGGAGAATTGATACTGCCGACAAGTTTTGCGAGAAGCTCTTGTCTGCCCGGAATATTAGCGAGCTCTATCACTTTAGCCGCGTCAATAAATTTATTTTCAAGAATTCCGCCAATAATTTTTAGGGCATCGTGCGTCGCCCGAAATTGATTCAACACTTTTGCCGGCATAACCTCATCTTCAAAACCAAACGCCACGGCAACGTTGCCGTCAAAACTTTTTGGATCAACTCCCTCTTGCCCGGTTTTTTCCACTGCCAGCTTCAAGAGAGTTTTTTTTGCCACTTCATACTCAATTTTTTCCTTACGCAGGAGATCTCGAAGAACAGTTGTATCTTTAACATTCAATCCGGCAAAATTGACGAAAACCGCGGCTTTGCTTTTAGCGAAGTTATCTTCCAATTCGGAAAGAGTCTGTTTCTTTTGTTCTTTAGTTTTAGGCATATTTAAAAAAATTATATATAAATAAAAAACTGTGGAATTACCACAGAACACGAATGAAAAACCGAAAAATCACGGTTTTTACCTCGGCAGGAAATTAAGTCGCCTTTTTCGGCGAACGCCTGCTGTCTTTGGTAATAGGGGGTTTTACCCCATATTGACTGCGCTCACTCGGAAATGAATAAATTCATTTCTCTCGTTCGCTTGTCAATTAATTTATCCTACAATAAACCTAAAAATATGTCAAGTTTAACTTGTCCACAGAGGAAAACCTATTTTATCACACTTCCCTTAAACTCTCTTCCTTTTAAAAAATCATTAAAATTATCCAGATAATTGGCTTTCATTATTACAACTTCCATTCCCCACTTTTCCGCCGATTGAGAGGCAATCGGATCAAACGGCGCGTGCATGCGCGGGATCCATTTGCTACCAACCATTTTCCTATACTCCGCCCATTCTAAATTTTTTAACGGTTTGGCGTTTTTAAATTTTTTTGGATCTTTATCATAAACATAATCAATGTTAGATAAATTCACGACCTTTTTCGCGCCAAAATTTTTCGCCCAAAGAATGGCGTCTTTGTCCGAAGAACAACCCGGCAGCCAACCGGCGGCAATTATTATTTTTTTATTAGTTTTAATTTTCTCGGTCGGATTTATTACCACCTTTCCATATGCCGCATTTCCAAAAATAACTCTGATCAATTCCGCGTTCAATCTCGTCACAGCAATTCCAAGCCAATCCAAATCTACATTTTTTATCTTCTCTATTTTTTGCGCCGCCGCATTATATTTTTTATTCGTTCCTCCCCCGCCAGCGACAATAACCGCCCGCCCGCCAT
>JAHIRI010000052.1 GCA_018818855.1 Patescibacteria group bacterium | reverse complement strand
GCACTAAATTAAAATAAGTTTCTGGAAAAAGAACTGTGGCTGCGCTGCAAGCTGTGTGTTTAAACTCAGGATCAATCCCCTGCTCTTGCATAAGAGATATAGCATCCTTGAATCGCTGCAACTGTCCTTCTGCGTATGTATGGTCTGTTGTATCTTCAATATTTGCAAAATGAGTTGAAGCTCCTTGAACTACAACGCCGGGGTTCTGTTTAATTTCGTCAAGTAGATTTGTCAGCGCTTCTCCCTCTATCCCCTGCCTTGTTGTGCCGGTTTCAATTTTAATATGAATTTTGGGATTTAAATTTGGATTATGGATTGGAATTTTTCCGAGTTTCAGAATTGTTTCTTTGTTGTAAACCGTCAAACTGATATTATTTTTTACGGTCTCTTTTAAATCTTTTAATTCGGTGTACCCCAAAACTAAAATTGGCTTTTTAATGACGGCCTGCCGCAATTTAAGGGCTTCGGATAGCGAGTCTACTCCGAACCAGTCAACTTTATCAGAAATAACGCCAGCCACTTCAATTAAGCCATGGCCATAAGCGTTGGCTTTTACCACTCCCATTATTTTAATTTGCTCACCAACCAATTTTTTAAACTGCTCCAGATTGTGGAGCAAGTTATTTTTACTTATTTCAATCCAAGTTTTCATCATTAAAATTTATTTTTTCTTTATTACTTTCACTCCGCAATATTTTTGCAAAACTTTTGGAATTTTCACACTGCCATCTTTTTGCTGATAATTTTCCAAAATCGCAATCAGAATTCGGGGCGTTGCAATAACCGTGTTATTTAAAGTGTAAACCAATTCCGTTTTTCCGTCTTTATTTTTATATTTAATGTTCAGCCGCCGCGCCTGCCAATCGGTCAGATTTGAATCGGAATGCGTTTCGCCATAAAAATTCTTCGAAGCCATTGATGGCATATAAGTTTCAATATCATACATCTTATATTTTCCGGTTCCCATATCGCCGGTTGAAAGTTGCACGACACGGTACGGAAGGCCCAAATCCTGCAGCATTTCTTCAGCAATTCCGCGCATTTTTTCCAACCACTCTAAAGATTCTTCTAAATTATTTTTACAAAGCACAACTTGCTCAACTTTCATAAACTCGTGAATGCGATAAAGTCCTTTTGCGTCCTTTCCATAACTCCCAATTTCCGAACGATAGCACGGAGAAAAACCACAAACTTTCACGGGCAAATCTTTTTCTTCCAAAGTTTTATCAACAAAATAAGCCAAAAGCGCCGGTTCTGAAGTGCCGGCTAAAAAAGTTTCTTCTTTTGTGCTTCCGTCAGAGAGCCGTCCGGGGTTTCCGATTTGATAAACTTCATCCTTGCCTTCTGGAAAATGTCCGCTGCCGACAAGTGCAAATTCTCGAAGCAAAGTCGGCGTAGTCATCAACTCAAAACCATATTTTTTCATTTTATTAATCGCAAGCCAAAGCAGGGCAAAGTGCATTAGTACGGCCTCATTTTTTAAATAATATCCGCGATAGCCGGAAGTTTTTGCTCCAGCTTCAAGATCAATTAAATCTAATTCCTTACCGAGTGTAATATGGTCTTTTGGTTCAAACTTAAATTTTGGTAGTTTGCCGTGACGGGAAATTTCTTTATTCGCGGCATCATCCGATCCGACTGGCGTGTCGGCTGAATAAATATTTGGAACAAGGAGCATCATCCCGTGATATTCATTTTCCACGTCCGATAATTTAGCGTCCATCTCTTTAATTTTTCCGCTTAACTCTTTCAGTGCCGCGATTTCTTCCGGTCCGGGTTTTGTTTTTGAACGTTTATTCAATTCCGCTTTAAGATTTTCCACTTCAGAAATCAAATTACGCCGCGTTTCATCAACTTCAAGCAGATGGTCAATATCAACCTTGCTGTTTTTATTTTTCGCAACTTCTTTCATCAAATCTTTATTTTCCCGGATGAATTTTATATCCATCATAATCGTAAAACTTAAAACTTAAAACTTGTAACATTGATATAACACAACTTCAATCCAGATTCAAAGTTTCAGGTTTCATGTTTCAAGTTCTATGCTATAAGTGATGATTTATATTTTTCTGGTTTGTATGATTTTAATCGGATAATTTTTGCCGCCACTCCCCTTCTCTGCAATTCTTTGGAAAAATCTTTAGGAATTTCTTGATCGTAACCAAGACAAATTATATCCGGCTTATATTTTAAAATTATTTTATACCAATCAAATTTATCACCCAAAACCGCTTCATCAACAAATTTTATAGCCCCAACCATTTCCCGCCGCGCTAGCTCACCTAGTTTTGGAAAAAATCCCTTCACTTTTTTTACTGTCTCGTCGCGCGCGATCACTACAATTAAATAACCACCGTGCTCTTTTGCTTTTTTAAAAAAATAAAGATGGCCGGGGTGCATCAAGGCAAACGTGCCAAAAACCATCACTTTTTTACCCGGCTTGGCCATATTACTTATTCCATTAATTCAGGATGATCTTTTTCCATCGCATCGGCCAAATCTAAAAATACTTCCTCTTCCTCTTGTTGTGCCTGTTGTAATCTTTCTATACAATCTCTGAGATTTTTCATTGCCGCTTTATTGCCTATGTGAACGTCCTCAAGAAGTTTCATCCGTTCATCTCTAATCGTTGCGGCTTTTTCCCCGACTTGTTTTAATCTTTCTCTTAAACCTTTTATGTATTCTTTTTCCTCCTCTTTTCTCCGCATTAAATGTTCGCTCATAAATTTAATTATTTATTTTCCGGTTTTAATGTTGGAAATAAAATTACTTCCTTGATGTTGTGTGAATTTGTGAGGAGTGCAGTCAGCCGATCAATACCCATGCCGAGCCCAGCTGTCGGCGGCATGCCGTGCATGAGAGCGGTAATAAAATCTTCATCAATTCTCATTGCCTCAGCGTCTCCGGCTTCACGCATTTTCTGCTGGGCGGCGAATCTTTCGCGCTGATCAATCGGATCGTTCAGCTCGGAAAAAGCGTTAACAAGTTCTGTCCCGGCCACGAGCAATTGAAATCTCTCGACATATCGCGAATCACCTGGAACTTTTTTAGCGAGTGGAGAAAGTTCAATCGGATGATTAATGACAAAAATCGGATTAACAATTTTTGGCCGGACAACTTTCTTAAAAATTTCGTCCATTATTTTTCCGCGATCATCAGACGGTAAAACATCCAAGCCCAGTTCTCGCGCCTTTTTTGCCATACTTTCTCGATCAGGATATTTTTCAATATCACAATTCCCAAACTTCATTAAAATATCGCGAAAAGTTATCCGCGGATAAGGCGGCGTAAAATCAATCGTATCTTTTTCATAAACAACTTTCATTTCTCCGCCGTTTGTTTTTTTCATAAGATAAACAAAAAACTTTTCCATCATTTTTATTAGGTCATTGTAATCGGCGTAAGCGCGATAAAGTTCAATCTGGGTAAATTCCGGATTGTGCGACCAATCAATTCCTTCATTTCTAAAACATCTGGCAATCTCAAAAACTCTTTCAAATCCTCCAACAATTAAACGTTTTAAGTAAAGTTCTGGAGCGATGCGAAGATATAAATCAATGTCTAGAGCATTGTGGTGCGTAATAAACGGCCTGGCTGTCGCTCCGCCCGGAATCGGCTGCAAAATAGGAGTTTCTACTTCCATAAAACCATCACGCTCAAAAAATTCCCGAATAGTTTTAATAATCAAACTTCTTTTTTTAAAAATTTCCCGAACACTAGGGTTTGCAATCAAATCTAAATATCTCTGACGGTAACGAATTTCTACGTCAGAAAGGCCATGCCATTTTTCCGGCAATGGCGCCAAAGTTTTTGTTAAAAGTTTTAAAGCTTCCACCTCCAAAGTTTTTTCTCCGGTTTTTGTGGTAAATAGGATTCCCTTAACCCGAACAAAATCGCCCAAATCAATTAATTCTTTAAAGAATTTGTAAGGCTTAGCGCCAAAATGGTCTTCGCGGAAAAATAATTGGATTGCCCCACTTCCATCCTCAAGATTGGCGAAAGCCGAACCGCCGTGAAGGCGAATGCTTTTTAACCGGCCGGCAAGCGAGAGCATTTTTTTGTTCGCGCTGAATTTATCAAAATTTTCCAAAACCTGAACGACAGTTTGATTTCGCTTAGCGGACGCGGGATATGGGTTAACTTTTTGCCCCCTAATTTCTTTTAATTTTTCTAATCTGGCTAGCCGTTCGTCAGTTGATTTTTCCATATTTTTATTGTCATTGCGAGGGCATTTTAGCCCGCGGCAATCTCATTTTTAAAGCGATTTATTGCTTTAATTTTATCTTAATTTAAGAATAATGTCAAAATCGAAAGTAATGAGTAATTGGTAATTAGTAATTAGGTAATTTTTAATAAAAAAAGAGCACCAACTTGCTAGTCAGTGCTCGGGATCGGGAAACGGCTTGGTAAGCCGCCTACTTCTTGAGGCGCAGGTCAATCCGGCAGAAGCCGACCCTCCCGCGCTCTTCGGGCGTGTTCGGCGTCGTCGTAATCTCGATCTTCTCGCCCTTCACCTGCATGGCCGTGATCATCTCGCAGACCTTGGCCACGAGTCGCTCATCATATTCCGAGTCCCACAAAACAGTCCCGCCCATCCCATAACCGCAACTGCCCCAGATGAGAATCTGGATGTGTCCGGAAAGACGAACGGCGTTCAGGACGTCCGCCACCACTTCCGTCTGAAGATCTCTCCTGACGCCGAACGCCGCCGGCTTCTGGCGCAAGGCCAGCTGAAGTACGAGTTCCTGTCCGTTTCCCATTTTCCCTCTCCTCCTTCTTTTCCTCGAAATTGAGGACTTTATATCTTAAATTATTTTATTCTTTTTGTCAAGAGATAACAAAAAAACCACCAATTTGCTGGTGATTTTTATTATTGTCTGAGCGAAGTCGAAGGCCGTCTGTGTCTGCGAATTTTTACCCCTTCGACAGGCTCAGGGAGTAAAAATTTCGTTAACTTATCTCCAAAATCGTAAAAGTAAACATTCCTTTTGGTACCTGAACCTGTACCTTGTCTCCTCTTTTCTTTCCTAAAAACGCCCTGCCGAGCGGCGATTCGTTAGAGATTTTTCCAGTCAAAGGGTCTGCTTCAGCCACACCAACGATTTCATATTCAGTTTCCATGTCGTCATTTTTAACTTTTACTTTTGACCCAACCCGGACAAGATCCACTCTCCCATCGCCATTAATAACTTCCGCGCGTGTGATCATGTCCCGAAGTTCAATAATTCGTCCTTCGGTAAACGCCTGCTCGTCTTTTGCCGCCGCGTACTCGGCATTTTCAGACAAGTCACCAAGTTCTTTGGCGCGCTCAATGCGTTCAATAATTTCTTTTCTTTTTATGTTCACTAAATCTTCAAGCTCCTGCTTAAATCTTTCCAGACCTTCTTTCGACACGTACATTTTTTGATCCTGCATAGATAATTCTTAAAAGTTATGAAAGTTATACACAATATGTTGTTAAGTATAATGGAGATTAAAAATGTTGGCAATAGACTTTATCAAATCATCTAGAAAAATACCACATCATAAATTCCCGCGCGATATCAAGCGAAATTCTACTCCCCTCTTCTCCCTCTTCAACAAGTACTGTGACGGAAATTTCCGGATTTTCATAAGGCGCAAAAGCCGTGAACCAAGCGTGTGGAGGTTTTGCCGTGCTCCACTGCGCCGTTCCGGTTTTTGCGGCCGAAGTAACTGGCAAATCAAACATTCGTTTGGCACTGCCGGAAGTGACTGTCTGCCGCATTCCCGCGCGAACAATATTAATGTTTTCTTTGCTAATAAAATTTTCCCTGATTAAATAATTTTCTACTGGAACTTTTTCCGTTTCAACTGATTCTAGAAAATGCGGCCGGTAAAGCGCCTCGCCATTTGCAAAAACCGTTGTGGAAACAGCAATTTGGAGCGGCGTTACTAAAAGATCTCCCTGGCCGATTGCTAAATGATATGTATCGCCAATATACCACTGTTCACCTTTGGCTTCCTCTTTCCATTCCTCGCTTGGTAAAAATCCCCCTGCTTCACTTGGTAAATCTATCCTCAATTTTTCACCAAAACCAAAAAGTTTTGCATATTTTACAATTCTCTCCACTCCCAATCCTTCAAATTTATCATAACCTCCGCCAATAATATAGAAAAAAGTATTTACAGAATCAGCAATGGCTTTTGTAACATTTGTTAGACCATGCCCGCCGGCCAACCAATCCGGAAAAAACCAACTTGAGACCCAAAGCCCGCCCACACTCAAAAACGAAGTATTTCTATTTATAATTCCCTCTTCTAGCGCCGCCGAGGCAATGACCGGTTTTATTGTGGAGCCGGACGGATATTCGCCCATTACCGCCCGATTAAATAATGGGTGATTCGAATCATTAATAAGCGCCGCATACTCTTCCGAGGAAATTCCCTTGGAAAAAAGATTGTTATCAAATGCCGGTAAACTTATCATTGATAATATTTCTCCATTGTTCGGATTCAAAACTATGGCCGCGGCTCGAGACTTCTTCGCGATTGCCAAATGTTTTTTTATTATTTGCTCTAATTTTTCTTGCGCCTCAATATCCAGCGTTAAAGTAATATTTTTTCCGCGTATAGGATCTTCTTTAGCAATAACACTTTTTTCTTTTCCCAACGCGTCAACTTCAACCTGTTTTTTCCCGCCCTGTCCGCGAAGAACATCTTCATAAAACAATTCCAAGCCGGTTTTTCCGATATAATCCGTTGAATAATAATCAGCGTGCTGCGTTAAATCTTCCCGATTAACTTTTCCAACATAACCCAAAATATGCGATAAACTTTCTGTAGTCGAAGCTCCCCCGCTCAGATACTCACGTCTGCTTTCCAATTTTAAATCGAGACCGGGGAAATATGAACTTTCTATTTTAAGACGTATAGCTTCTTCATAATCAACATTTTCCCTAAGCATGATTGGCAAATAGGAATACGATGAGGCTTCCTCCAATTTTTCTTCGATTTCTTTCGGTGTTATTCTTGTCACATCTGCCAGATTTCCTATGGCACTCGCCCTTTCTTCGCCGTCTTTTGGAAAATCAGTCGGAATTAAATAAAGAGAAAAAGTGGGCACATTTTTTACAAGTACTTTTAAATTTCTATCATAAATAATTCCCCGTTCAGCAGCCGTATAAATTGTTCTGATACGATTACCTTCAGCCATCTCCCTAAAATGCGTTCCTCTAATAATTTGTAAATAAGCCGTTCTTCCAAATAAAATCCCAAGAATTCCAAAAATAAAAAATAAAAAAACAGTCAACCTTTTTTGACCTAAAGCTAATCCTAGAAATTCTTTTCCACCGCCTCGCCTATTTTCGCCGCGGTCCCCTTGAACCTCGGCCGAGCCGCCAACTTCAAAACTCTCTTCCACCCAATCCAGATTTCTATCTGTATTCAGACGAAAATCCCTTTCTGGAATTTCCTGAATGGCGAAGGGGTCGCGCGATCGAGATCTATTGTTTTTGAAGATGCCCATCATTTTTTATTTTACATCAAGAAAAACTGATTTTAACTTTTTACTTAAAAAATTAAATGCCAAAAACATAACCATTAAAAATAAAACGCTAAACATGATTTGCCAGAGAAGCCCTAAAATATTCGCGCGACTAAAAAATTTCAGAAGACTATCCGTTCCTCCAAAAATGAAAAATGAAAAATTAAAAAGTAACAAAGATAAAATATAAATTACATTGCCTATCAAGCCAAGTATCATCAAAGAATACAAAGAACGATTGGTGAAAAAATTTTTAAAAAGAAAATTTAAAATTATGACAACTAAAATCGATATCGCCGCTATTGTCCCGAAGCCGGAAAGAGAAAACATATCAATTAAGAAACCCGAAAAAAGCCCGAACCACAGTGCTTGATGAAAATTAAAAATAACGGTGATAAATATTAAAATTACCAAAACAAGATTAAAATAATTTCCCGGCCAGGGCAAGGCTGCAATAAAACTAATTTGAAACAAAACTAAAAAAACCGTTGCTGCGGCCTTACCTAAAATTTTTAAAAAATCTCCGACACGCTCAAATTTTTTCATAATTTACTCCCTGGGAAGAAGAATTGTAACTGTATCCAAGCTTTCATAAACTGCGAGCGGGCTGATTGTTGCTTCACCAAAAATATCCCTTGATTCTCTTTTAACTTCAGCCACTTTTCCGATAACCAAGCCTTTTGGCATATTGAGTTCCAGGCCGGAAGTCACGACAATATCGTCGCGAGATACTTCTTTTTCCTGGGGAATAAATTCCATTTTAATGCCAAGTCCCTTTTCTCCGTGGAGCAAACCGCTCGTGCCGCTTCCCTCTCCACCCAAAACTGCCGCGGCCGTTTCAAAACCGGAGTCAGTCGGAATAAGCATCACTGAAATCTTGTCTGAAACTTTTAAAATTTTTCCAACCAATATCCCCTCCGGCGAAACTACCGGTAAATTATTTTGAATACCATCTTTTTCCCCTTTATTTAAAATAAAATAATTGGAAAAATTCGGATCTCTTCCAACGACGTTGGCCATCAAAGTATCGTATGATTTTTCTTTTTTAAAATTCAATGCTTTCCTCAATTCTCCATTTTCACGCTCCAAAGTTTGCAATCTTGCGTTTTCCGCGATCAGCCAATTTTTCTCCGACAGTAATTTTTCATAATCAGCGGAAGTTATATTTTCTCTCCAAAGTAATTGAACTTTTTGACTAAAACTATAAAATCCCGATCCCACCGGACTTAAAATTCTGAAAACTAAATTTTCTACCGGAGAAATGATCCCGCTGTAATGCAAGACAACTACCACAAGGAGAACTAGAATAATCGTCAAAAATGATTTTGATATGGCCAAACGCATAGCAATGTAGCACTAGAACAAAATAACAAGAAAAAATTAATGTTATCTTGTTATTTTACTAGTCTATTATTATTTTGATATTTTATCTTCTCTTTTCTTCTTCTTGAGTTGAAGGAACCGCAATTTCCCGAAGCAAAGGGAAGTTTTCCAAAAGCAAACCGGTCCCTCGAACAGTAGCGGTCAAAGGATCGTCGGCAACGCGGACAGGAATTTCCGTCGCTCGATTTATGGTCTGATCAAGGCCGCGAAGCAGCGCCCCACCACCCGTTAAAATCATACCTCGTTCAAAAATATCTGCTAAAAGTTCCGGCGGCGTCACTTCAAGCGTTGCCTTTACTCCTTCAATAATCTGTTTAACAGAACGGCCTAACGCCTCGCGAACT
>JAHIRI010000051.1 GCA_018818855.1 Patescibacteria group bacterium | reverse complement strand
TTGCACGAATTCAATCCGATGCT
This sequence comes from Patescibacteria group bacterium, assembly GCA_018818855.1. GTDB lineage: Bacteria > Patescibacteriota > Patescibacteriia > XYB2-FULL-38-15 > XYB2-FULL-38-15 > JAHIRI01. The sequence continues at coordinate 2,477 of JAHIRI010000051.1, read as the reverse complement.
TGGTCATCGCGGCTGCCGGTTGGGAATTACTTATCCGGAAATAACCGAGATGCAAGTTAGGGCGATTATTTCCGCGGCTTGCGAATTGGCGAAAGAAAAGGAAAAAATTGTTCCGGAAATAATGATTCCTTTAGTGGGGCATATCAATGAATTTAAAAATCAGAAAGAATTGGCCATTAAAGTAGCTAAAGAAACCATGGGAGAATATAAGGAAAAAATAAATTATATGATTGGCACGATGATTGAAGTGCCGAGAGCCGCGATTACTGCCGATGAAATCGCGCGAGAAGCTGAATTTTTTTCTTTTGGCACTAATGACCTGACGCAGATGGGTTTTGGTTTTAGCCGAGACGACTCGCCAAAATTTATCAAAGTTTATTTGGAAAAGAAAATTTTAGAAAATGATCCTTTTCAAATTTTAGATCAGGAAGGCATTGGCAAGTTAATGGAACTAGGCGTGGAAAAAGGCCGAAAGACCAATAAAAATTTGAAAGTTGGTATTTGCGGCGAACACGGCGGCGAACCTAGCTCGGTTATTTTCTGCCATAACACGGGTTTGAATTATGTGAGCTGTTCTCCGTATCGCGTGCCTATTGCCAGACTTGCGGCGGCGCAGGCGGTAATTTTAGAAAAATAAATTTTAATTTTGGGTTACAAAATGATATTTCTTTTCTGTCATCCTGAACGACTTTGCCCGTCCGTAGCTCACAGAGCGAAGGAGGGAGTGAAGGATCCCGAGGGAGTCGCAAGAGACATGAGATCCTTCGCTCCGCTCAGGATGACGAAAAAATGATATTTAGTAATTCAGAATAATTTAAAACATTATGTCTTATAAAATAGAACAAAATCTAGAAACATGTATTGGATGCGGAAGTTGTTCCGCGGTATGTTCTGCTAATTGGGAAATGAAAGAGGATGGCAAAGCGCATCCCATTAAAACAGTAGTAGAGGAACTTAGCTGCAACAAACAAGCGGAAGAAATTTGCCCAGTGCAATGCATTAAAGTTATTGCGCAGAAATAATTATCTTGAAATTAAAAAATGTCAAGAGCATGCACTCGTTCATGATACACTTGACACTGGAAAGGATTGACTATGCGGCTGGATGAATTAAAGTATAGAGCTAAAATTAACTCTATACAATCTATGCAAATCAAAGCGGAAAATCTACTAAATCCCTTTAGGCATCATTTATCGGAAACGGCTAAAAAAAGATTACGCTGGCTCTATGAAGTATATTATGAATGCGGTAATAATGTTAAGCGAGCGAGCCGCAAAATCGGTGTTTCCCGGCAATGGCTGTCAACGTTAAAAAATGTTTTTGAAAATAGCGGCCGAGATCCTCGAAGTTTGGAACCGGAATCAAGAGCTCCGCGGCGGACTTCAAATCGGCAAAGAATTTCCAAGGAAGCAGAAGAAAAGATTTTAAAAATCAGGGATGAATACGGCTGGGGCAAGGAAAGCATTTCCACGGTTTTAAAAAGAGATTACACTCTTGCCGTCAGCTCTTCCACGGTTGGCCGGTATCTCAAAAAGCATCGGCGCGTTTGTCCAAAAATATCAGGAAGAAATCAAAAAGCCTGGCTGGAAAAAAATATCCGGGAAAAAGAAAAAATGCCATTAACCGTTAAATACCGTCCGCCGAAACAATTAAAGGATTACCTGCCCGGAGCTTTAATGGAAAAAGACATGAAGCTGGCGCCAACCAAGAGGAAAACACCGCGCAAATCAGACAATAAATACCATCTTCAAGATTACTTTAATTATCAGCATAGTTTGATAGATTCCTTCACTAGAATAAAATTTATGGAACTCGCGGAAACGCCCGACAGCCAAAACAGCAAGAAAGCTTTTCAGAAAATGAAACAAAGATCGCCTTTTGAAATCGGTTCAATCAATACTGATAATGGCGGCGAGAATGGCAAAAACTTCAAAAATGAATTAGCTCAAAATGAAATTGTCCATTTCTACTCAAGGCAAGGCGCGCCCACTGACAACCCCCGAGTGGAACGTTCCCATCTAACCGATGAAAAAGAATTCTATTCCCGGGGCAATAGTTTTCTGCCTTTCAAAGAACAAAAAGAAGCGCTAAAAAAATGGGAATACATTTACAATTTTATCAGACCGCATCAAGCGCTGGGGAATCTTACCCCGATGGAATTTTACCGGCTCTGGGAAATAAATCCTCAAAAAGCGTATGAGATTAAAAACAAATACCAAACTTATTTGGTTAAGCAAAGAAAAAGATTGGCCGCGTCCAGAAGGATAAAAAGAAAAGAGCAAATTGAAAATTTGATGCGGTTTATCGACGCCAAATTGAATCAAGATCAAGCTCGAAAAATTAATTTAAAACCTTACAAATTAGAATTAATTAAGTGTCAATTATGTTCGTGGACTTGAACATACCTCGCTTAACTTGGATATTCTACCTTAAGTGATAAGCAAATCGTCCCTATTTATCCTAAATTTCAATAAAGG